>NZ_JBIDFJ010000003.1:0-267491 GCF_046635705.1 Gilliamella sp. CG25
TAAAGTTTGATGCTCAATAACTGTCTCTGACATATTCAAATGAATCTTCAGTGTCACTTATCAAGACTTAATTTTTTGAGTCCGTAGACTTTATTCTTTCGTCTCGCAAGTGCCCACACAGATTGTCTGTTTCTTCTTTTTAAAGAGCTGACAGTATTTTTTCGCTTTTACTGTCTCAAGGGCTGCGTATACTACGCTACACCTTTTTATTCGTCAAGATCTTTTTTCAAAATTTTTGATCCTGCTCACTAACCTCTTGTACCGCCTGCTTTCGCTGACGCCGTGTCAGTGGATGCGCATTATAGAGCCTTAAAAAAATCATGCAAGCAATTATTTCAAATTTTTGCGCGTTTGTTTCATATTTATTCAAAGCCATTTACGATAAATTTTTGACATAAAACAAACCAAACCGATAAGGTCTTGCAAAAACAATTTGCTAGATAATTATCATTACATTTCTATTCATTCACCTTACCATAGCAACAATAATTACTTTACTTAATCCTTCTTATTTAAAAAAACTGTTGTGGCAATCATTTTTATTTTTTAAACCCATAATTTTTTTATCCAAGCTTAATTAAAGTTAACGTTAGCGAATACTACCTATGACATAAACTGATTTATCTTTTAATATAAATTTTATTATACAAGCAACCAGCACACTGAACGCCAATGTGAATATTAATAAACAAACTGCAACAATTGCAGCTAATTCACCATTTTCTGTTTTAAGAATACTGCCCAGTTGTGAAACTTGAATTAATTTTAAAAGCTCAATAATGATTATTTGATGAATAAAATAAATTGGAAAACTTATATTAGCCATAAATGAGAAAAATTTATAAACCATCCCGTCATTCGTTTTATGATTCAATCTATCTAAAAAATAGAGTGCTAACATAAATAGGATAATTTTTTGCAACGTATCAAGCCAAAGTTTTTCGACACCAAGATTATCAACATAACGCCCAACAAAAGTGACAAAAAAGCACAATCCTAAAAAAGCCATAATCAGATATAAGTTATTTTTAATTGCTTTGATGATTGTTTCATAATGTTGTCTAGTCATCATTCCGATTAAATAGACAGGACCATAATGTAATAAATTTAGTAGGGGTTTAGTAAAGTCAGGTTTTGTGAACATAACAACCCAAAACATACATATCAGACCGGCAACAATCAAATTCTTTTGTGATAACTTATAAAACAGAGGCGCCATGATATAAATAATGATAATCATTGGGATGAACCAGAGCGGTAATAACTGCGAACCGGTTAGCATCATGATAGTAATCTGACTCATAACACTCGTTTGCGTAACAGAAAAAAACGGCAATTGTGATAATTGTTGATAATGAAAAAAAAGAAAACAAAATATAGATACAGAGATATAAGGACAGACAACCGTTTTAAATTTGGATAAATAATATGTTTTTGTATTATATTTGTAAGTTAAATGTTGAAACAGAAATCCTGCAATTAACACAAAAAAAGTTGTGAAATTAAAGGCAAATAAATTTAAAAACGAGTAAAGATAACTATTTTCAATTAAGGTTTTATTATTGATAAATACACCTAAGCAATGACTGAAGACAATCATCATAATTGCAACGCCACGTAATACGTGGATGGAGTGAATTTTTTGAGCTTTTACAGTTGTCATTTTTAATAGTAATGATAGAAAATATATAATTCTCTATACTGTATCATATAATTAAACGACAATAATAAGTATTTATAAAAACGAAGATAAACAGTTATCAAAGAAATGTTAGATTGTATTAATGTTGTCTATTTAATTTCTTTGCAGCAAACGAACAGATAGGAATGATTTCTCGATGTTCTTCAGTTAATTTTTTGACAGTAAGATCGAGTAATTTATCAGCCAAACCATGACCACGATAACTTGAATCCACAAAAGTGTGATTAATTGTCGCTTTATCTTGACCAATACGAGAAAATGTCATTTCTGCTATTTCTTTATCATTATCAAGAATATAAAATCTTTCTGGGTCTTCTTTATAGATAAGTGACATACGCTTCTCCTTACATTCGGGATAATAAGTATAGAGTGTAAAATTATTTGTTTATGATGTTACCAACTTATTTATATTAAGGAATTTTATTTAGATTTTGCAGTTATTCTTTTCGGAGTTAACGACCTCTTCGTTAACATGATTTTTATCGATTATTTATGGATAATATTAACTTTGTTGAATTTATATTGAAATTTTTTAAATCATATAAATTTAAAAAGTAGAACGGTATTAACTTGATCCATTAACACATCATTTTATATTTCATAGGTGAACTTTTGATATAAACGTAATATTCCCATTATATTCAATTATTCACCTTCATTTGATTTACCATTTGTTGATATTTTTAAAGATTACTGTACATTCTAAAATAGACGTTTAGCAACATTATATAATTCCATATCAAACGGACGTTTCATTGTATTAATTGCTTCTATGATGTCGTGATGAACTAGTTTACCATTTTGTACACCTACACAGCGTCCAGCATGACCTTGTAGCAACAACTCGACAGCGAAAGCCCCCATACGAGAACCTAAAATACGATCGTAAGGAACCGGTGAACCACCTCGTTGAACATGACCAAGCACAGTAGCTCGAGTTTCATGATGTACAGCAGCTTCAATATCAGCTGCAAGCTGATTAACATCACACATATGCTCAGTAACAGTTACAATAGCATGTTTTTTACCCTTAGCAAAACCGAGTTTAATTTCTTCAATTAAGTCTTCTTTAGTATAAGAAACTTCAGGGATAATCATGAATTCACAACCGCCAGCCACAGCTGCATTTAAAGTTAAATCACCACAATCACGTCCCATAATCTCAATCACTGAA
The DNA here is from genome assembly GCF_046635705.1 of Gilliamella sp. CG25. Classification (NCBI taxonomy): domain Bacteria; kingdom Pseudomonadati; phylum Pseudomonadota; class Gammaproteobacteria; order Orbales; family Orbaceae; genus Gilliamella; species Gilliamella sp. CG25. The sequence goes on from NZ_JBIDFJ010000003.1 coordinate 2,877, forward strand.
ATACGATGATGAGAAGAACAAGTATCACGCAATCTATCGATAGCTTCGACGGCGGTGCTAAGTGCAGTAAAATAGCCAATTGTATAATCCGTGCCACGAATGTCATTATCAATTGTGCCGGGTAAACCAATACAAGGGAATCCTTCTTCAGTTAATCGCATTGCTCCCATATAAGAACCGTCACCGCCAATGACTACTAATGCATCGATTTGGTGTTTTTGGAGATTCGCTATTGCTTTTTTTCTCACCTCTTTATCTTTAAATTCAGGAAATCTCGCTGAACCTAAAAATGTACCACCTCGTGTAATAATATCTGACACACTAGCACGATCTAATTGAGTAATTCGATCTTCACAAAGCCCTAAATAACCATCATGAATACCAAAAACATCCAATCCTTCCGTTAATGCCGTTCTAACCACACCACGAATCGCAGCATTCATCCCTGGTGCATCACCACCACTGGTTAAGATACCAATTTTTTTTATCATACAACATAACTCCAAATAATAATTAACTTTTAACTATTATAGAGTTTTAACAGATATCTAACAATAGAATATAAAAGCTATTTTTGGTTATAATTTATCACTCATTTTTTCAGCAGGAACAACCGATATAGGATCTTGATGAATAATGACTGTGGCAGGCGCAAATTCATTAGCAAGATGTTTTTCAACCGCATCGGTTATGGCATGCGCTTTTACTAATGACATGTTATCATCAAGTTCAATGTGTAATTGAATAAATTTTACAGGCCCAGCTTGTCTGGTTTTTAAATCATGAAAACCATGTACTTGTGGAAATGATGCCACAATTTCTGCTATTTTTTGGTTGTCACTATCAGGCAATGCGCGATCAAGCAGATCTTGAATAGCGTTGTAGGCAATATGGTAAGCATTATAGCAAATGAATAAAGCGATAAAAAAAGCAAATACAGCATCTGCATAAGTAATGCCATACCAACTTAAACAGAGTGCGATTACTACTGCGACATTCATAAACATATCCGAAGAGTAATGTAGCATGTCTGCTTTCACTGCTTTGCTTTGCGTAGTTTTTATCACATATCGTTGATATAACACTAAGAAACAAGTAATGACTGTCGAAATGACAGACACGATGATACCAAATAATGGAACCTCAAGTGCTGTAGGATGAACAATTGATTTAATGCTGGAAAGAAGCAAAATTGTCGCTGATCCAATAATAAACGTACTCTGTGCTAAAGCAGCAAGTGATTCTGCTTTACCATGACCAAAAGTATGATCATCATCAGCAGGTTTTAGTGCATATCTCACAAGAAAGAAATTTAGACCGGATGCGATTAAATCTATACTTGAATCAAGCAGTGAAGCAAATAAACTAATTGACCCCGTGAACCAACAAGTAATTAATTTGATAGTAATTAAGAAAATAGAAATTAAGACGGCACTTAATGTCGCTTTTTTAACTAATTTTTCATACAAATGTGAATTTGACATTTGATACCTATTTATTGATAGGATTCAATTCCTGATGGTAGTACTAACTGTTCAGCAACTTCAGCCGCTTTATTTTTACCTAATAAAGCATCAATAATTTTTAAAGCAAAATCAATTGAAGTCGCAGGACCTTGGCTAGTAATGATTTTATATTGTTCGTCAAAGTATACTCTTTCGGCTTTCCAATGTTTAAATGCATCTTTAGTTGTTGGATAACCGGTCATAAAAGCATGAGGGAATAAATGATGATACTGTAAAACCATTGCAGGTGATGCACAAATGGCCGCAACAATATTACCTGATTGATGTGTTTGTTTTAATTTTTCGATTAACTCAGGACAATCACGAAAATTTTCCGCACCTTTTAAACCACCCGGTAAGATAACCACATCAAAATCAGTGTGTTTAATTTCGGAAAATACTTTTTGTGCAAGGATAGTTACCCCACGAGAACACGCAACTTCACGTGAATGAGAAATACTTGCAGTGATAACTTTTATACCTGCACGGGTCAATAAGTCAATAGTGGTAACGGCCTCAGTTTCTTCACAACCTTCAGATAAGAATACTAATGCTTGTTTAGTCATTATTGTTCTCCTTTTAACATATCAACCGTTATCGCAAAGACTTGATAGGATTAATTTACTTTAATCCTTTCAATTTTAGCGCCTAATTTTCTCAATTTATCTTCTATATTATCATAACCACGGTCGATATGGTAAATACGATCAACAATAGTTGAACCTTCAGCGATACAGCCGGCAAGAACCAAACTTGCTGAAGCGCGTAAATCAGTTGCCATGACTTGCGTTCCACTTAGTTTTTCAACACCGTGTGTAATTAATGTATTACCTTCAATTTCAGCTCTGGCACCCATACGCACAAGCTCAGGTACATGCATAAATCGATTTTCGAAAATCGTTTCTTTAATAATTCCCGTTCCTTGTGCAACCATATTTAATAGAGAAAATTGAGCTTGCATATCTGTTGGAAAGCCAGGATGTGGTGCGGTATGTATATTGACCGCCTTAGCACGTTTACCTTCCATATCCAAACATATCCAATCTTCGCCGGTTTCAATTTTTGCACCAGCTTCTTTCAATTTAGCAATGACGGCATCAAGTAGCGTTGGATCGGTTTTACGACATGTAATTTTACCTTTGGATATTGCTGCTGCAACAAGGAAAGTGCCAGTTTCAATACGATCTGAAACAATCTCATGCACGCCACCACCTAAACGCTCAACACCTTCAATCTCGATACGAACAGTTCCTGCACCAGTAATTTTTGCCCCTAACATATTTAAAAATTTGGCTGTATCAACTATTTCTGGTTCACAAGCTGCATTTTCAATAATCGTTTTACCCTCTGCTAAGGTGGCAGCAGACATAATAGTGACGGTAGCGCCAACACTTACTTTATCCATTACGATATGAGCACCTTTTAATCGTCCTTCAACCGAAGCCTTAACGTAGCCCTCATCTAAGGTAATTGTTGCGCCTAATTGTTGTAGGCCAGTGATATGTAAATCAACAGGTCTGGCGCCAATAGCACAACCACCCGGTAACGAAACTTGCCCTTGTCCAAAGCGCGCAACCAACGGCCCTAAAGCCCAAATTGATGCACGCATTGTTTTAACAAGTTCATAAGGAGCACAATAGTTATCGAGATGACGCGCATCAAGATGAATCGAACCATTACGTTGACATTTCACACCTAACTGACTTAATAAGTCTAAAGTCGTATCAATATCTTTCAATTTAGGCACATTTTGAAGTTCAACTGGTTTTTCAGCTAAAATCGCTGCAAATAAAATTGGAAGCGCTGCATTTTTAGCGCCAGAAATAACGACTTCGCCATTAAGTGAGGTTGGACCTGTAACGTGAAACTTTTCCATTGTTAACTCTTATGTTTGATAAATTGGCAAATATTATAAAAGTTATTTGCTAATAGATAAATGAATTTTATAAGATATCCAAAAAAACCAACCTTATCATTATTTTCAAAAGGGATTTGTTAAAAACTTTCCCATATTGTTTATGAATTGATAAAATCCCTGCTAAACAATGATTGACTCAAATAAACAAGCACCTTATAGTTAAGTACTGTTATTTAGAGTAATCACCATTAAATTTGTCATGTTTAGCGTGATATTATTACTTAACAAAAAACAATTTTATTTAAGAGAAAACACATGTTTGATTCACTCGCAAAAGCTGGTAAGTACCTTGGACAAGCCGCTAAGTTAATGGTTGGTATTCCCGATTATGATACTTATGTTCAACATATGAAGTTGACCCATCCAGAACAAACGCCAATGACTTATGAAGAGTTTTTTAAAGAACGCCAAGAAGCACGTTATTCAGGCAAAGGTGGGTTTAAATGTTGTTAACAATTAAGAATATGTCATGACTGAGCAAATTAATTCTTCTTTACTTCCTGTCACGATATTAACAGGTTTTCTTGGTGCAGGAAAAACAACACTAATTAATTATTTATTAGAAAATAACCGCAACGAAAAAACAATTATTATCGAAAATGAATACGGGCCGGTGAATATTGACAGTAATTTGCTTAATGTCAGCACGGATATTCAAATTGTCGAAATTACTAATGGTTGTATTTGTTGTACCATTCAAGGCGAACTAACTGAGGCACTACATCAACTGCACGCTAAACGCATCGCAGGTGAATTACAGTTCGATCGTCTTATTATTGAAACGACAGGCCTTGCTGATCCTGCGCCAATCATACAAACATTTTTTATTGATGAATTGATTCGGGAAACGATTCAATTAGATGCAATAGTCACTTTAGTCGATGCTAAACACATACTAACACATCTTGATGATCATCGAGTCGCCCTTTCACAGATCGGTTTTGCAGATCGCATTATTTTAACAAAAACAGATTGTGTTGATGAAGAACAAAAAAATCACGTTATAAACCGACTTCACCATATTAATCATAAGGCAATGATAATTGAAGCGGTTAATGGTCAACTTCCAAAATCCGCATGGCTAGATATTCACGCATTCGATTTGAGTGATGAACTCACCATTAATCGAGGCTTGTTTGTCATTGACACAAGCCCAAAACACCAATCAGGCTTTAAACTCATTCCGTTAAAAAAATCTCATTCACTTAAAAATGATGAAATCTGTTCCTATCTTTTCGAAGCAAAACAACTTAATTTAAAAAAAATAGGTTCATTTATGGAACAACTTGTTGAGCAATATGGTAATGACATGTTGCGTTATAAAGGTGTACTGGCTATCAAAGGGAATGCTCAACGTTTAATAGTGCAAGGCGTTCATAAAGTAGTCGGATTTGATTATGGTTCGCCTTGGCAAAATGAACAAGAGAAAGAGTCGAAGTTAATCGTTATCAGTCGCCCCTTACCTTTTGACGAGTTGAATCAGGCATTTTTAAAAACCATGGAAACATAATCGTTAACTTGCATTCAATAGGTTATTACATCAATTTATTCCGTTATTAAAAAATTATATGGTATTCACTCTTCTTTATTGCCATTTAATAACGGTTAAATTTTATTGACTTTTATGTAATAAAAATCCATTTTTTCAATTAATCGGGGACTTTTTTTAATTCATTTGTTCCCTCTAATCAAAGCAAAAAAATATAACTTGCTTTCAACATAAATTTTTAGATTAGCTGAACTGAACTAGCTTTTTTACAAAAAGGTCTATTTACCGATCATTTGAAGACAAATCACATATCCTAAACCGCATACATAATAGTAATATTAAATCCAAATATGATAACATAGACCCAATTTATTATTTATAGGATAACTGACTTAATAGTATGGATTATGATATCGCAATTGTAGGTCTTGGACCTGCAGGCAGTACCTTAGCACGTTTACTTAGCCCATCATTTAAAATTATTGCATTTGATAAAAAACATCAATCCGGTGATGCAGGTTTTCATAAACCTTGTGGTGGATTACTTGCTAATGATGCACAAAAATCATTTATTCGGCAAAAACTGAATTTACCTACTGATATTTTGTCTGATCCGCAAATTTTCAGCGTAAAAACTTATGATCTACAGACTAATCTTATTCGTAATTATCAACGTACTTATGTTAGTTTCGATCGGCATAAATTCGATTTATGGTTGAAATCACTGATTCCACCCTCTGTTGAAGTGCATCACAATACATTATGCAAAGAAGTAATGCGTATTATAGAAGGTTATCAAATTACTTATATTGATGAAAATAACATAGAGCAAAAAATCACAACTCGTTATGTTGTTGGCGCAGATGGCGCAAATTCACTAGTCAGACGAATGCGCTATCCTTCCCATTCAATAAGACAGTATGTTGCTATACAACAATGGTTTGCAGAAAAGCATCCCCATCCTTTTTATTCTTGTATTTTTGATAATCAATCAACCAATTGTTATGCTTGGAGCATTTCAAAAGACGGGTCATTTATTTTTGGTGGCGCATTTCCTAAAAAAACAGCCAATCAACATTTTGAAAATCTGAAAAAAAAATTAACTCAGCAAGGATTTATTTTCGGAGAACCCCATAAGACAGAAAAATGCTTAGTGATTTATCCAAACCGCTTTCGTGATTTTTATACAGGAAACGAGAACATTTTTTTAATCGGTGAAGCAGCAGGATTTATTAGTGCCAGTTCTTTAGAGGGCATTAGTTATGCGCTTGATAGCGCCGAGATTTTAAGTAAGATCTTAAATAGCACTGATCCCGATCCAAATAAACGATATTATTTTAAAACTTTGCCGTTACGATTAAAGCTATACAGTAAAATAGTCAAAGCCAAAATATTAACTACCCCTTTTTGGCGTAAATTAATCATGAAAAGTAAAATTCAGCATATAAATATGGAATAAATTATATTAGACTGCATACTGTTAATTAAATAATAAATTAGTTTAATCATATCGATGAAATAAATTAGGAAATAATTATTATGTTTGACGTAAACGATTTAATTCGTTTTAATCACGAATGGTCAGAAAAGATTGAGCAGGAAGACCCTGAATTTTTTAAACAACTTGCAGTTAAACAAAACCCTAAATTTTTATGGATCGGCTGTTCGGATAGCCGTGTTCCAGCAGAAAAACTGATCAAACTCAAACCAGGAGAGATGTTTGTCCATAGAAATGTCGGTAATCAAGTAATTCACACAGATCTTAACTGTTTATCGGTCGTGCAATATGCTGTTGATGTGCTAAAAATTGAAGATATTATCGTTTGTGGTCATTTAGACTGTGGGGGCATTCGAGCTGCAGTCGAAAATCCAGATCTCGGTTTAATCAATAATTGGTTGTTACATATTCGTGACCTATGGTTTCGAAATAGTTCACTACTTGGTAAATTTGCGCCAGAACTTCGCATGGATATATTATGCGAATTAAATGTTATTGAACAGGTTTATAATTTAGGTCATTCAACCATTATTCAGTCAGCATGGCAACGCGGTAAAAAAGTCAATTTACATGGTTGGGTGTATGGTATTGGTAACGGTAAGATTACCGATTTGCATATTACTTCATCAAGTAGCGAAAATCTTGAAATTAATTATCGGGAAGCGATTTCTTATCTTTTAAATTTACACAAAGAACAATAATTATTGGCTCATATTTATTTGAAGCGGTAAATGATTTGATTACTGCTTCCTCGCCATAATAACTTTGGATCGGCTTGTTCTTGAACAAATTTGCCATCAATTAAGACATCAATATACGGGATAACAGCCTGTTGTTCGGGTGTTAACTCATCAAGTTTATAGCCTGTCCAAAGCCAAATATCTTTGTTATCACATTCTGTTTTTACACGTTTGACCAATTTTAAAATTGTTGGCACATTTTGAGGATGCAAAGGATCACCGCCAGAAAGCGATAATCCTTGACGTTTTATTTCTGTATCTTGTAAATCTTTGATGATTTGATCTTCTATTGACTGTGTAAATGGTAAACCCGAATCTAATGACCATGTACTTTTATTGTAGCAGCCACGACATTGATGAACGCAGCCAGCAACAAAAAGCGTACATCGAGTACCTTCACCATTTACAACATCAACAGGATAGTAACGATGATAGTTCATAAATAGGTAATAATTTTTTAACCAATTTGCCCATTATCCAAATGTTTAACACGACGTTTAACTTCTTCTTGTTTACCTGCATTAAATGGACGTGCATCGGGACTACCTAAATACCCACAAACACGGCGAGTTACTGAGACTTTAGCCGAATCATGATTACCACAACTTGGGCAAACAAACCCTTTGCTGGTACATGAAAATTCACCGGTATAACCACATTCATAGCATTCATCAATTGGCGTATTAGTACCATAGTAAGGTACTCGAGAATAGCTATAATCCCAAACATCTTCTAACGCTTTAACATTGTTAATCATATTTGGATATTCACCGTAACAGATAAACCCACCATTTGCCACCGCAGGATATGCTTTTTCAAACTCAATTTTTTCGTACGGATTGACCTTTTTTTCAACGTCTAAATGGAAACTATTGGTATAGTAACCTTTATCTGTCACTCCTTGTATAACACCAAATTCAGCTGTATCAAGACGGCAAAAACGGTCACATAAGTTTTCACTTGGTGTACTGTACAAACTAAATCCGTAACCAGTTTCCTCTTTCCATTGCTCAACCGCTTTACGTAAATGTTCAACAATAGCTACGCCTTTTTCTCGTAAAATTTCGCTATCAAAAGGATGTGTTTGATTGCCATATAACGCATTTAAAGTTTCATGAAGTCCAATATAACCAAGCGAAATTGAAGCTCGACCATTTTTGAAAATTTCAGACACACTATCGTCTTCTTTTAGCCTTACACCACATGCCCCTTCCATATATAAAATTGGCGCAACACGTGCTTTAACACCATCCAGACGGGCAATACGTGTCATCAGTGCTTTTTTACAAAGCGTTAAACGCTTATCTAAAAGTTCCCAAAAGCTTGCTTCATTACCTTTTGCTTCAATGGCAATACGTGGCAAGTTTAAACTAATCACACCTAAATTATTACGTCCGTCATGAAGTTGTTCACCGTCTTCTTCATAAACACCTAAAAAGCTTCGACATCCCATAGGTGTTTTGAATGAACCAGTCACTTCAACAACTTTATCGTAGTTTAAAATATCAGGGTACATGCGTTTACTTGCACACTCTAATGCAAGTTGTTTAATATCGTAATTTTTGTCATCAGGCTGACGATTAATGCCATCTTTAATAGCAAAAACAAGTTTAGGGAAAACAGCGGTTTTGTGATTTTTACCTAAACCTTTAATTCGTACTTTTAAAATGGATTCTTGAATTAAACGTGATTCCCAACTGGTACCTAAACCAAAGCCAAACGTTACAAAAGGGGTTTGACCATTAGCGGTGTGTAAGGTGTTGACTTCATATTCAAGCGATTGAAACGCATCATAACACTCTTTTTGTGTTCGACTTTCTGCATAAGCTTCAGGATTAGGAATATGCCATTCTTCAGCAATCTGTTTATGTTTTTGATAACTGATGGTTACAAATTTCGCTAATATTTCATCAATGCGATTGATTGTTGTTCCACCATAGATATGACTTGCAACTTGAGCAATTATTTGTGCGGTGACCGCAGTTGCAGTTGCAATAGATTTTGGTGGTTCAATTTCAGCGTTACCCATTTTAAAACCATTGGTTAACATTCCATCTAAATCAATTAACATGCAGTTAAACATTGGAAAGAAAGGTGCATAATCTAAATCATGATAATGGATTTCACCAATATCATGAGCACGAGAAACATCTTTTGGTAACAAATACTGTTTGGCATAATGCTTTGCCACAATACCTGCCAGTAAATCACGCTGAGTTGGAATCACTTTACTATCTTTATTGGCATTTTCGTTCAAAATAGCCACATTACTTTGTTCAATTAGCCCACGAATATCTTGATTTAAACGACTACGTTCTTCCCGAGCACGATCACGGTCGTGACGATATTCGATATAAGTTCTCGCTAATTTTTTATAAGGGCCTGACATTAATTGATTTTCAACAGCATTTTGAATTTCGTTGATATCAACGCTTTCGCGTTCGCTCATCTGGTTGGTCACCATACGAGCAACGTCAGCACAATAATCCGGGTCATTAACATTCGCTGCAACCGCAGCTTTAACTATAGCATCTTTAATTCGAGTCTCATTGAATGCAGTTTGACAACCATCGCGTTTGATAACTACAGGCATATATACTCCTCAATATTCATTAATAATTAGCGCTGGGGCAAGGTTTAGTTCACATATTAATATTCATTGTAATTATTAAGAATTATTCGTTTCTCGTAAGAATATTAAGTGTTTTTTGAGATAGACAGAGATTTTCACATAGCTTAAATAATACTATATATAGTAGATATATTGAGATTATACACCATATATTGTGTTTTACTAGATAATTTACTAAATTAAATTACTTGACACGCTTCAAGCCAAGTACGACAAGTCTTTTGATATGTAAAGCCTAAAAGATAAGAAAGGTTGTTTTGCAAAGAAATTTCAAGCGCAAAGAAAAAGTGCAAGACTCACTTGCACTTTATTTTGTCAAACAGGAGTGATTTTTTATATTTTATGACTCATTATTCAACCAATCAGTGTGGAAAACACCTTCTTTGTCGGTACGTTTATAAGTATGAGCACCAAAATAATCTCGTTGTGCTTGAATGAGATTAGCTGGTAATACTGCTGAACGATAGCTATCATAATATGCTATAGCGGCTGATAATGTCGGCACAGCAATCCCTTGTTGTACAGCTAAAGACACAACATCACGCAGTGATTGTTGATAAGCTTCAACGGTTTGCGTAAAGTATGGAGCGAGTAATAAATTATCAATCTCGTTATTCGCCGCATAGGCATCAGTGATTTTTTGTAAGAACTGAGCACGAATAATACAACCTGCTCTAAAGATTTTCGCAATTTCACCATAATTCAAGTTCCATTGATATTGATGAGAAGCGGCTTTTAATTGAGCGAAACCTTGAGCATAAGAGATAATTTTACCCATATAAAGTGCTTTACGGATTTTTTCAATTAACGCTTGTTTATCTCCCGAATAAGCAACCTGCTTCGGTCCGCTTAAAACTTTAGATGCCACAACACGTTGCTCTTTAATTGCTGAAAGGTAGCGTGCAAATACTGACTCAGTAATTAATGATAAGGGTTCACCTAAATCTAAAGCACTTTGACTAGTCCATTTACCCGTTCCTTTATTACCCGCTGCATCAAGAATCACATCCACTAAATAATTACCGTCTTTATCTTTATGTTTAAAGATATCAGCCGTAATTTCGATGAGATAACTATCTAATTCACCTTTGTTCCATTCAGTAAAAACTTGAGCAAGCTCATCATTATTTAAACCTACTGCGTGTTTTAATAAAGAATAACTTTCAGCAATTAATTGCATGTCGCCATATTCAATACCGTTATGAGCCATTTTGACGTAATGACCTGCCCCATCTGGTCCGATATAGGTGACACAAGGCTCGCCATTTACTTTAGCGGCAATTTTTTCCAAGATTGGGGCAACTAATTCGTATGCTTCTTTTTGACCGCCTGGCATAATCGAAGGGCCTTTTAGTGCACCTTCTTCACCACCTGAAACACCTGCACCAATAAAGTTAAATCCTTCTTCAGAGAGTGTTTTATTACGGCGAATCGTATCTTCAAAATAAGCATTACCACCATCAATGATTATATCGCCTTTATCGAGTAAAGGACGTAACTCATCAATCACCGCATCAGTCCCTTTACCAGCTTGAACCATAATTAATATACGACGTGGTTTTTCCAAAGAATTAACAAAATCTTCAATCGTAAAGTAAGGAACCAATTGTTTATCGGAATGCTCAGCGACAACTTGCTCTGTTTTATCTTTAGAACGGTTGTAAATAGCAACAGAAAACCCACGACTTTCAATATTGAGCGCAAGGTTACGCCCCATGACCGCCATTCCAATAACACCGATTTGTTGTTTAGACATGATTTGGCTCCTTTATTTAATCTTATATAACCTTTCTAATAAGGTTTTTTAACAACATCCAAAACTTTAAATAAGTTTTATAAAATAAAATTATGCTATATTTGCCACAAAAAAAGCCGTATCAGCATAGAATACGGCATTTTTATAACTTTACTGGTTTAACATTTCTATCATAAAAATCATGAGCGTTTCATCATTTCAAAAAACTCGTCATTCGTTTTAGTCATGGCAAGTTTATCAATTAAAAACTCCATTGCATCGATTTCACCCATAGGGTTAAGAATCTTGCGTAAGATCCACATTTTTTGTAGTTCATCTGGTGAAGTCATTAAATCTTCTTTACGCGTACCTGAACGGTTAAAATCAATAGCCGGGAATACACGACGCTCAGCAATTTTACGAGATAAATGCACTTCCATATTACCCGTACCTTTAAACTCTTCATAAATGACTTCGTCCATTTTTGAACCCGTGTCAATCAACGCCGTTGCAATAATCGTTAAACTCCCACCCTCTTCGACATTACGAGCAGCACCAAAAAAGCGTTTTGGACGATGTAACGCATTGGCATCTACACCACCGGTTAATACTTTACCCGATGACGGAACTACTGTGTTATAAGCTCGAGCTAAACGCGTAATGGAGTCTAACAAAATAATGACATCTTTTTTATGTTCAACTAAGCGTTTTGCTCGCTCAATAACCATTTCAGCAACTTGAACATGTCTTGCTGCTGGTTCGTCAAAGGTTGATGCTACCACTTCACCCTTAACTAAACGTTGCATTTCGGTAACTTCTTCTGGACGTTCATCAATCATCAATACGACCAGTTCACACTCAGGGTGATTAACTGCTAAGCTTTGAGCAATATTTTGCAACAACATTGTTTTACCCGCTTTCGGCGGAGCAACGATTAAACCACGTTGACCTTTACCAATTGGCGAAGCTAAATCAAGTACTCTGGCGGTGATATCTTCAGTTGATCCATTCCCACGTTCCATTCGTAAACGAGAATTAGGATGAAGTGGAGTTAAGTTTTCGAAAAGAATTTTATTGCGGGCATCTTCAGGCTTGTCGTGATTGACTTCATTCACTTTTAACAAAGCAAAATAACGCTCGCCTTCCTTAGGCGGTCTGATTTTACCTGCTATGGTATCACCAGTCCTTAAATTGAATCGTCTAATTTGACTTGGTGAGACATAAATATCATCCGGCCCCGCTAAATAAGAGCTATCAGCTGAGCGTAAAAATCCGAATCCATCTTGCAAAATTTCAAGCACACCATCACCAAAAATATCTTCACCGCTTTTGGCATGTTGTTTAAGGATTGCAAAGATAATGTCTTGTTTTCTAAGACGGGCAAGATTTTCTAGCCCCATTGTTTTTTCACCAAGCGCTACTAGCTCGGAAACAGATGTGTTTTTTAATTCAGTTAAATTCATAATTTTAAAAATTCTTGAGGATAAAATTGATATGTTTGCAATTAATGTTATTTTTGTATATTCGTTTCATTTACTTATAAAAAAATTCTCTCTCTGACAATACACAAATTCAATCTGTTATGAAGCTTTTAATGATAATTTAATATCTGAATATAGAATTTTCACCACTTTATCAAGAAAAACAATGAATTGTAGAAAGGGGTCTTCGTAAGAGCTAGCAATTTACACTAAAAACAGTAATATGTCTATAATAAATTCAGTTTGTTTTAATAAATTTGTAAATATTATTATTACAATAAGTAAATGAGTAAAAGAGTAAAAGAGTAATACGCAATTTAATTACTCTTTTTATGCTTTAGGTACTAAAATTAATTTATTCGAAAAATCTAAAACAACATTAAAGTTGTTCATCAATGAAACTTTTAAGTTGAGCTTTAGACAATACACCAACTTGAGTTGCAACCACTTGACCATTTTTAAAAATCAATAGTGTTGGGATGCCTCTAATACCAAATTTCGGTGCAATATTTGGGTTTTCTTGCACATCTAATTTTGCAATCACAATTTTATCACTATATTCTTGGGCAACTTCTTCTAAAATTGGGGCTAACATTTTACACGGCCCACACCATTCAGCCCAAAAATCAACCAATACAGGTTTTGTTGCTTCTTTGATTGTATTATCAAAAGTAGTTTCAGAAAGAGAAACAATATTATTGCTCATTTATTTTCTCCAAATATAGAATTACATGGTTTTATATTAGGATATTTTCGTTTTCTTCGCTAGTAATTATTATAATAGGGTATAATTATTAGTGATGACCGTAAGTTTAATATGTTATAATCCCACTATTCCGATAATTAAACTTAAAACCACAATGATTCAATCTTATCTAACAAAAACAACATTTAATCAATTTCCGCTTCATCCATTAGTGATTAAAGCACTTGAGAAAAAAGGGTTTGTTTATTGTACTCCAATTCAAGAACAAGCTTTACCCTTTACAACAAAAGGAATTGATATCGCCGGTCAAGGACAAACTGGAACAGGCAAAACAATGGCGTTTTTGGCATCAACATTTAACTACTTGTTGAATCATCAACCCTTGCCAGATCATAAAGCGAATCAACCTAGGGCTATCATTATTGCCCCAACGCGTGAATTAGTTGTGCAAATTTATCATGATGCAGAGTTATTATCTAAAGAAACCGGGCTAAAATTAGGATTAGCCTATGGTGGTGATGGCTATGATAAACAATTAAAAATGTTATCCGCAGGTGTAGATATTTTAATTGCAACAACAGGTCGCTTAATTGATTATGCTAAACAAAAATATATCAATTTAGAATCAATTCAAGTTGTGGTTCTAGACGAAGCAGATCGTATGTTTGATCTCGGTTTTATTCGAGATGTACGTTGGATTTTTAAACATATGACACCACCCGAAAAACGCTTAACGATGTTATTTTCTGCAACGTTGACACATAATGTGCGTGAACTTGCTTTTGAGCATATGAATAATCCTCAATATGTTGAAGTGGAACCAGAACAGAAAATCGGGCATCGTATTAAAGAAGAACTATTTTTCCCTTCCAATGAAGATAAATTAGCTTTATTGCAAACACTTATTGAAGAAGAATGGCCTGAGCGTTGTATCATATTTGCGAATACTAAAATTGCATGTGAAAAAATCTGGCGTCATTTGGTTGCTGATGGTCATCGAGTTGGGTTATTAACGGGTGATATTGCTCAGAAAAAACGTTTATCTATTTTGGAACAATTCACGCGAGGTGATATTGATATTCTCGTTGCAACAGATGTTGCAGCACGGGGATTACATATTCCGAATGTAACACATGTTTTTAACTATGATCTCCCTGATGATTGCGATGATTACCGTCACCGTATTGGTCGTACTGGACGAGCAGGTGCTGAAGGTAATTCAATTTCTTTAGCTTGTGAACGATACTCACAAAATTTGCCAGCCATTGAAAAAGCCATTGCGCATGCAATCCCTGTTAGTCAATATGATCCTTCGGCCTTGTTGACTGACTTACCAGCGCCAAAAGCGTTTAGACGTCCACCTAGAAGAAGATCATCTTCATAACTGATCTTTTGATCATCATAAATATAGTTATCTAAAATTATCATTAAACAGGAATGCTTTTTAGATAACTATAGTGATTATTTTATTTGTGCAATTAACACCCAAAAATGACGATTGAAATGTTAGTCTTTTTTTCGTTGCTTTAAAAAAGCTTGATATGCAGTCTCTATTGCATTTTTAGTCGTTTTTGATAATGATGCAACATGGCATCGATGCAATGAACCATATAAGACAAAAAGAATATTTTTAGAGATTTCAGCTTTTTTAGACTTAATTTTATGATAGGTTTCTAAATAACCTATTTTACGATAAGTCTCGACATCTTTAATTCCAACACTACACAATAATCGTTCTAATGACAATGTCATATTGGGTAGCTCTTTTATTCGATTCGTTTTTATTTCGTTTTTTTCATGTTTTTCTTGTTTAGCATATTCAATTGCCATTTTAGCCAATGAATGTAGTTTTGGCAGATCATTGAGCCACTCATCCTTAACTTTATAATAATCAAGTAATTTGGTTAAAACACCTGATGATAACGTTAGCGGTTGCATACCTTGTTCAATAAAGAATGAACGGTATGATGTATGTCCTCTTAAATAAAAATCCGTTTGACTTATCCATCCAAACATTGTTGTATCGCTACTAATGCTGAACCCACCAAAAAAGGTTTTAATTGAAATGCCACTAAAGCCAGAGAATTTTGTTAATATTTGATTTGCAAAGGTTGAACTCATATTTTATTTCCATTTTTTTACTTAATTCTGTACTAAATCACTTAACCAACTTAATTATCAAATCAAAACTATCGTATTTTACTCAATACTCCAACTAATTTTCGTATCCATTAATCAATATTGCGATCTGTCTTCCATAATTAGACAAAAGTTATTAATTATCGAAAGATTTATTGTTATTACTGACAAATATCAAAAAAAGTGTTGCAATTGTAAATTTTAGGTGTATTTCGCCCCAGAATTCCAAAAGAAAAGTAGCTTAAAGATTGTTATTCTGACTTAATAATTATACAATCTGTTCCAGTAGATTTTATTAAATTCATTTTGTCTTTATCCATTATCATGATTAAAAAAATTTTTGGTTTATTTTCTCTATTTTTTTCGTTTGTGGCATCTGCTGATCGACAACCACTAATAGATTCGTTCGTCCTGTGTAATCCAAATTTTTTCAATACTGTTTATAGCAATAAAGATGAGTTAAAACGTTTTACCAATGTCCAAATTTTTGACGGTAATCTGGCTTATATTCCTGTCACTAATCGATTTGATACGGGTAAAAATTTTATGTATTTTTCGCTGCCTATCAAATACAAAAATTTAACCATAAAAGGTTACTATGACAGTGCAATGGATTTAGGCAAAATTGGCAAATATTATTTTTGGGGATTCATCATTGATAATGATATTAATCAGATCAAAAATACATTAAATTATCTAAACTGGAAAAACATGGAAGATAACCAGCTTTATATTGCCAATCCTAAAATTCGGAGCCTCAATGATGATAATCAAGTTTGGCATACTAATACAGGTACTGTTGTTGGTGTGAAAACGATTCCTGCACCAAATACGATTGAAAAATTGCTATTACTTGAGAAAAACGGCAGTATGACTTTACTTATGTGTTCGATTCAAGGCGCCGTCACATCTGAACTGCTTAGGCGAGAACGCCCTGATATCCAGTAACATTTGATGAATTAAATTGCTAACTCGTCCATTTCACCCGTTCGAATACGTATTACTTGTTCTACGTTATACACAAAAATCTTACCGTCCCCAATTTTTCCTGTCTGTGCTGTTTTCATAATTGTTTCAATACACATTTCCAAAATATCATCAGGAACTATCAGTTCAATTTTTACTTTGGGTAAAAAATCCACCATATATTCAGCACCACGATAAAGCTCGGTATGTCCTTTTTGGCGACCAAAACCTTTAACTTCGGTCACCGTCATACCAGTAATACCTTGATCAGCAAGCGCCTCTCGAATGTCATCTAATTTAAAGGGTTTGATAATCGCTTCAATTTTTTTCATCTCTATTTGCCTTTTATTCGATATTACCAATTCTTAAATCCAAAAGCAGAAGTAATCGGATAGCGTCTGCCTTTACCAAAGTTACGTGCCGTAATTTTAGGCCCTACTGCTGATTGGCGTCGTTTATATTCATTAATATCAACTAATTTTATGACTCGTCTTACTGTTGATTCATCATAGCCTTGCTCAACCAGTTCTGCAATGGAAAGATCCTGCTCAACATAGCCTTTTAAAATACCATCTAAAATATCATAAGGAGGTAAATTATCTTCATCTTTCTGATCAGGTGCAAGTTCGGCAGAAGGCGGACGCGTAATGACGCGTTCTGGAATAACATAAGATCGTGTATTTCGATATTTGGATAATGCAAAAACCAAGGTTTTAGGAACATCTTTAAGTACATCAAATCCGCCAGCCATGTCCCCATAAAGCGTGGCATAACCGACCGACATTTCACTTTTATTACCCGTTGTTAACACCAGTCTGCGACGTTTATTAGAAAGTGCCATTAAAATGACACCCCGACAACGGGCTTGTAAATTCTCTTCAGTGGTATCTTTTTGTGTACCGGCAAACATTGGACTTAAAGACGACATAAATGCATCAAACATTGGTTCTATTGATACAATATCAAATTCTACACCTAAAATTTCGGCTTCTTCTTTAGCGTCAGCGATACTGATATCAGCGGTATATCGAAACGGCATCATTACCGCTTGTACTTTATCTTTACCTAGCGCATCAACCGCAATGGCGAGTGTTAAAGCAGAATCAATCCCTCCTGAAAGCCCTAATACTGCGCCTTGAAAACCATTTTTCGTAATATAATCACGTGTCGCAAGCACTAACGCATCATAAACAGAAGCTAAATCATGATTCTGACGAATTTCCAATGCTGGATGATCGAGACCAAATTCAAAATGAGTAATTTGTTCTTCAAAATGATTAAGTTGACAAACAATCTCACCTTTTTCATTGCAAACAAACGAACCGCCGTCAAAGATTAACTCATCTTGCCCTCCAATTTGATTAACATAAACAATCGGTAGTTGTGTTCGTGTAGCATGATCTTGGATCAATGCTTGACGATTTTTCTGTTTTTGATAATCATAAGGAGAAGCATTTATTGTGATCACCAAATCAACTTTTTGTTCACTAAGCTGATCGATAGGATCATTTTGCCAAAGATCTTCGCAAATCAATAAACCTATTTTCTTTCCTTTGAAAGAGACAACACCGCTTTGATTTCCGGCTGTAAAATAGCGCTTTTCATCAAAGACATCATAGTTTGGCAATAGTTGCTTATGATAACAAGCCAACTGTTTTCCTTCAGAAAAAAATGAAAGTGAATTATAGATTTCTCCATTTTGCCAAGATGGATGACCTACTATAACAGCACACTGCTTGCTTGCATCTTGAATAGACAATAACGCTTTTTGGCAACGCGCTTTAAAATCGGATCGGAAAATAAGATCCTCTGGTGGATAACCACATAAAGCCAGTTCAGAGAATATAATTAGGTCGTGGCATGAATGGTGCTTGATCAGTTCGATAATCTGCTCAGTATTGCCTTCTATATCACCCACACGCCAATTTTTTTGTGCTAAAACAATAGATATAGCCATATAAAATTTAATTTCATAAAACAAAATTGCCGATAAGTTTAAATGATTCTATGTTGCACTGCCACATTTTTATCGCTAACATGCAACATTAACTCGACTTGAACTTGTTTGGAAATAATTATGCAAAAAATTCTAAATGTGGCACTAGCAAAACGTAGCTATCCCATCACTATTGGTGAAAACCTTCTTAATGAATTTGAACATTTTAAACTTCAAGCAGGTCAACGGGTAATGATTGCAACAAATGAAACCATTGCACCACTTTATTTGCAAAATCTAATCGACATGCTTAAAACGCATGGCATTGAAACAGATTGTGTTATTGTTCCTGACGGTGAACAATACAAAACGATGGAAACATGGAACAAGATGTTAACGGCGTTACTTGCCAATAACCATACCCGTAATTCAATCCTGATTGCATTAGGTGGTGGCGTGATTGGTGATGTAGCAGGATTTGCAGCTTCAGCTTATCAACGTGGTATTAAATTCATCCAAGTACCCACGACGTTACTTTCCCAAGTTGATTCATCGGTAGGCGGTAAAACCGCGATTAATCACCCATTGGGCAAAAATATGATCGGCGCATTTTATCAGCCGCAAGCAGTTGTCATTGATCTTCATTGTCTAAAAACGCTACCACAGCGTGAACTTTCGGCAGGTTTAGCAGAAGTGATTAAGTATGGCATTATTTTAGATAGTGATTTTTTTAATTGGTTAGAGCTACATATTAATGATTTACTCAATTTAGATGTAAATGCGCTAAGTTACTGTATTTATCGCTGCTGTGAGCTTAAAGCCAAAGTGGTAGCCGCAGATGAAACCGAGCAAGATATGCGAGCAATACTTAACCTTGGTCATACTTATGGACATGCGATCGAAGCCGAACTTGGCTATGGCAATTGGCTACATGGTGAAGCAGTCAGTGTGGGAATGGTCATGGCTGCGCATACTGCATCCATATTGGGTAAACTTTCAGTGACGGAAGTCGATCGCATTAAAAATTTACTTATAAAAGCCAAACTACCCGTTGTTAGACCAACACAAATGTCGATTGAATCTTATATACCACACATGCTCCGTGACAAAAAAGTCTTATCAGGCAAACTGAGATTAGTGATTCCAACCCAGATTGGTCATGCTGAAGTGATTGATGGAATTGATAAAAATGTAGTCATACAATCGATAGCGCGAACATAAATTGAACTAATTAACTAATAGCAACGTTTTTATCGTTATTAATCCATGCACGAATAATATTGAGTGGTTAAGTCACTATCAGGTTTTATTAGCGTCTATTTATAAAAATGAGATTTATTACCGAATATATTCCCCCTTAAAATTTATTAATATAAATGAAATATCACTCCCCTCCTGCAATTATTCAAAACATTAACAGCAGGTTTTAAAGCCTGTGTCATTACACCTATATCGATTAATCTATATAGGTTGTAAAAAATTAATTACAGTTAAAATAACATTATCCATTTATTCATTGTAATCTATAAAAAACAGATAATTTATAGATACAACACATAAAACAATCTTTATTATTTAAGATTTAAAAAATTTAGTTTACTACATTGTATTTTTGTGTTTACATACTGTCCGTTTATGTAATAAATATTTTACATATGAAATATTTAAATGACTCTCATAAGGAATGCAAAATGTTAAAAGATACACTCAATAATGTCCGAATTCGAGATGAGCACATGTTAATTACCCCTGAAGAAATAAAAGCGCTTTACCCTTTATCACCTGAGTTAGAAACCCAAATTGCATCATCACGTCAAACCATAGTTGATATTTTAGAACGCCGAGATCACCGCTTATTAATTGTATGCGGCCCTTGCTCTATTCATGATACTGATGCTGCCATTGAATATGCACAAAAGTTAAAAACACTAGCTGACGAAGTTAAAGATAATCTATTTATTGTTATGCGTGTCTATTTTGAAAAACCACGAACCACTGTTGGTTGGAAAGGTATGATCAATGATCCGCATATGGATAGTTCGTTTGATATTGAATTTGGTCTAAAAAAAGCACGTAAATTATTACTTGATATTGTCAAAATTGGGTTACCAATCGCGACCGAAGCTCTCGATCCCAACACACCGCAATATATTGGTGATTTAATTAGTTGGGCTGCAATTGGGGCAAGAACAACAGAATCACAAACTCATCGTGAAATGGCATCGGGTCTTTCAATGCCTGTTGGTTTTAAAAATGGGACTGATGGTAGCTTAGATGTCGCTATAAATGCGATGAAATCGGCTTCTATGGCACACCGTTTTGTCGGGATTAATCAGCAAGGACAAGTTACCGTACTTCAAACACTGGGCAATCCAAATGGACATGTCATTTTACGAGGTGGTAAAGCACCTAATTTTGATGCTGAAAATGTTGCACTCTGTGAGATCCAAATGCAAAAAGCAGGCTTACTACCTAATCTTATGATTGATTGCAGCCATGCTAATTCTAATAAAGATTATCGAAATCAACCCATTGTTGCGAACTCAATCATTGACCAAATTGAACAAGGTAATAATGCTATTATTGGCGTGATGATTGAAAGTAATTTAAACGAAGGCAATCAATCTTCCGAACAACCGAAAGAAAACTTTAAATATGGTGTATCGGTGACGGATGCTTGTATTAATTGGGAAACAACCGATCAGCTGTTACGAAAAATGAATACTCTTTTAGGAAAACCATTACTTAAGCGACAAAAACAGTCACCACAATCATAATCATGTTAGTTTAGATAAAATGCTATCGCCGACAATTTGCCGGCGATTTTTTTAGCCTAGTTGCTTACGTGCATTACGGAAAATACGCATCCAAGGACTATCTTCTCCCCAATTTTCGGGATGCCATGAATTGGTTACCGTTCGAAACACTCGTTCAGGGTGCGGCATCATAATCGTTGCTCGACCATCTTGTGATGTGACAGCAGTTATTCCATTTGGTGAACCGTTAGGATTAGCTGGATATTGCTCGGTCACTTGTCCAAAATGATCGATATAACGAACAGCAATTAAACCTGATGCTTCTAACGCATTTAGATGCGCTTGATCACGCGTTTCGACTTGTCCTTCACCATGTGAAACTGCGATTGGCATATGCGAACCTGCCATATCACTTAATAGTAAAGAAGGGCTTTGTTGAATTTGTACCAAGCTAAAGCGAGCTTCAAAACGTTCCGATACATTACGAACAAAACGAGGCCATAATTCTGCACCAGGAATCAAATCCTTCAAATTTGACATCATTTGACAACCATTACAGACGCCTAATGATAAAGTGTTATCACGTTGAAAGAATGTTTCAAACTCTTGTCGAACTTTTTCGTTAAACAATATTGATTTCGCCCAACCTTCACCTGCACCTAAAACATCACCATAAGAGAAGCCACCACAAGCAACCAATGTACTAAATTGACTCAATGATACACGACCTTTTAATAAATCCGTCATATGTACATCAATGGCATCAAACCCCGCTCTGTCAAATGCAGCAGCCATCTCAACATGGGAATTAACACCCTGTTCACGTAAAATGGCGACTTTTGGTTTAACGCCTTTAACTATATAAGGAGCAGCAATATCATTCTGAGGATCAAAGGTAAGTTTTACATTTAAACCAGGATCACTTTCGTTTTGTTTCGCTTGATGTTCTTGATCTGCACATTGTGGATTATCACGTAGACGTTGCATCTGCCAGGTGGTTTCAGCCCACCATGTTCGTAACGTGGTACGTGATTCACTGTAAACTACAGCTGAGTTGTTGCGAATAATAAATTGTTGCCCCGTCTTTGCTTCACCAAGCACATGAACGGTATGTGACAATCCATATTGATTAAAACATGCCATGACACTTTCCAGATGCTCGTTTGCCACCTGAATGACAGCACCCAGTTCTTCATTAAACAGGGTGGCAATCATATCGTGACCTAATGCTGCAATATCAACATCAATCCCACAATGACTGGCAAAAGCCATTTCAGCTAATGTGATAATTAATCCGCCATCTGAGCGATCATGGTAAGCAAGTAACGCATCTTGATTGATAAGCGTTTGGATAGCCTGATAAAAAGCTAAAAGCTCTTTAGCATCATGTACATCAGCTGTTTTTTGCCCTAAGTGACGATAAACCTGTGCCAATGCAGTCGCACCCAGTGCTTGATGACCTTTGGAAAGATCAACAAGTAATAAAGTATTATCAACATCAACTCGTAATTGGGGAGTTACTGTTTTACGAACATCTTCAACACGAGCAAAAGCTGAAATGACTAACGATAATGGTGAGGTTACCGATTGTTGTTCACCATTTTGTTGCCATGTGGTTTTCATCGACATGGAGTCTTTACCAACTGGAATGGCCAACCCTAATATTGGGCATAATTCTTCACCAATTGCTTTTACGGCATGATAAAGTCCAGCATCTTCACCTGGGTGGCCTGCTGCAGCCATCCAGTTAGCTGAAAGCTTAATTCGCTTGATATCGCCAATGTTAGTTGCCGCTATATTGGTAATGGCTTCACCCACGGCAAGTCTTGCCGAGGCAGCAAAGTTAAGTAAAGCAACCGGTGCCCGTTCCCCCATTGACATGGCTTCACCATAATAACTATCTAAACTCGCCGTTGTCACAGCACAATCAGCGACCGGTACTTGCCATGGTCCAATCATTTGGTCTCGTGCAACCATACCAGTAACAGTGCGATCACCGATAGTAATTAAAAACGTTTTTTCAGCAACGGTCGGTAAATGTAAAACCCGTTTAACCGCATCATATAAATTGATATCAGCCGTTGAAAAATTCTCGCCATGTGCTTGTTGTGTTTTGACTTCTCTTAACATTTTAGGTGTTTTACCCAATAAAACATCTAAAGGTAAATCGATCGGATTATTATTAAAATACTCATCATGTAGTGTCACCGTTTTATCAAACGTAGCTTCACCAATTACCGCATACGGTGCGCGTTCACGTTGACAAAGTTCATCAAATACATCAAGACTATCTGGGTGAATGGCGAGAACATAACGTTCTTGTGATTCATTACACCAAATCTCTAGCGGTGACATTCCGGGTTCATCACTTAAAATTTTCCGTAATTCAAATTGACCACCACAGCCACCATCACTGACCAGCTCTGGCATCGCATTTGATAGACCACCAGCCCCTACATCGTGAATAAATAAAATAGGATTATTTTTGCCAAGTTGCCAACACCGATCGATGACTTCCTGACAACGACGTTCCATTTCGGGATTATCACGCTGCACTGACGCAAAATCTAAATCTGCATCAGATTGTCCCGATGTCATTGATGATGCCGCACCACCTCCTAAACCAATATTCATTGCCGGCCCACCTAACACAATTAACTTAGAACCAGCAGGAAACTCACCTTTTTGAATATGTTCTCGACGAATATTGCCCATGCCTCCAGCAAGCATTATTGGTTTATGATAACCACGAAGCTCATAACCATTGTGGCTATTAACGTATTCTTCATAGGTACGAAAATACCCCAATAGCGCAGGGCGACCAAACTCATTATTAAATGCAGCACCACCTAATGGGCCATCGAGCATAATATCTAACGCACTGACAATTCGGTCAGGTTTACCAAAATCGTGTTCCCACGGTTGCTCAAAATGGGGGATACGCAAATTGGAAACCGAAAATCCGACTAAACCCGCTTTGGGTTTTGCGCCTCGTCCGGTTGCGCCTTCATCACGAATTTCCCCTCCACTACCCGTTGCTGCGCCTGGCCAAGGTGATATCGCTGTGGGATGATTATGTGTTTCAACCTTCATCAAAATATCGGCATATTCCTGATGATAACTGTAGGTTTGATTACTACTATCAGCAAAAAAACGTCCAACTTGAGAGCCATCCATTACCGCAGCATTATCTTTATATGCAGAAGAAACATAATCGGGTGTCTTTTCATAAGTATTTTTAATCATTTTAAACAGCGATTTAGGCTGTTTTTCACCATCTATAACCCAATCGGCATTAAAAATTTTGTGTCGACAATGTTCTGAATTTGCTTGCGCAAACATATAAAGTTCGACATCCGTTGGATTACGATTGAGTTTTTGGAAGTTTTCAACTAAATAATCCATTTCATCTGACGCTAACGCTAAGCCTAATTTAATATTTGCCGCTTCTAATGCCTTACGCCCCTGACCTAACAAATCAATAGTAGTCACAGGAACAGGTTGTTCGACTTTAAATAACTGTTCTGTTTGTTCCAGACAAGTCAAAACTGTTTCCATCATTCGATCATGAATGAATGCCAAAAACTCGTTTTTTTGTATATCAGTCAACGGTGAACTCGTTTGAATATAATAAGCAATGCCTCGCTCAATGCGTTGAATTTGTCGTAAACCACAATTATGCGCTATATCGGTGGCTTTTGATGACCATGGTGAAATTGTCCCTATTCTTGGTATAACTAAAAAAAGCGTTTTGTTTGATTTGTTCGAAATAGTGATTTGAGCCGATTTCGGCCCGTATTGTAATAATTTCTCAAGGGTTAGCTGCTGGGCAGAAGTTAATTCACCTTTCAAATCAATAAAATGCAAATATTGTGCTTCAACACTCATAATAGGGATAGATTGTTCAGAACAAGCAGAGAGAAGTTTATGAATACGAAATGCAGATACAGCAGAAGAACCAGCTAAAATTTTCATGCTAATTACTCTTTTTAAGCCAAAAACAGGTAAAAAAAATAGACTAATAGTATAAAAGAAAGTAAACAATGTGGCTATCTTTAAAACATTTATTGTGTTGTAATTCACCTTGTTATTTGTTATCGATTACATATAATATACCGTAACTAATAAAAAAATATCTCAGAAATATAAGAAATATGATAAGCACATTTACAATACTATTGATTTTCATTGTACTGATCTCAATAGTGATAATAATCAGTTTATGTTTAAATTCAACCTTAGACAATTTACAATCTCAAATTAATGAGCTAACAAAAAAAATTCAACGTTATGAATTAACAGAAAACAATACTAAGTCGGTAGAATCTGATCTTGTTCATTCCAACCTCAAAGCCACTATTGAACAGGATGTAAAAATCGCTGAAAAAAAACCTGAATATGTTGAGCAATCAGAAAACACCAATGATTTACAACAACTAACCAATATTCAACCGGTAACGTCAATCCAAACATCACAACATCAACCATGGGAAAGCTCGCCATCAAGAAATCAATCAACCAAACAAGGCAAAAACCCCAGTGTTTTCAATTCGTTTTTTACCTGGCTTTTTCAAGGCAATTTGATAGCTAAGGTTGGCATTATTATCCTATTTTTTGGTCTTTCATATTTATTTAAGCATAGTATTGAAAATCAATTAATCTTACCTAATGTTCGTATCGTTGGTACACTGATCTTAGGTTTAGTATTATTTGTGTTTGGTTGGTATTTACGCACAAAAAAACGGATATATGCCCTAATATTACAAGGCGGTTCTGTAGGTATTTTATATTTAACTATATTTGCAGCCTGTAAACTTTATGCACTTATTCCATTCTTAGTTGCTATTATTTTATTAATCACCCTCTGTTCAGTGAGCGTTTTATTCGCTGTTTTACAACGCGCAATGAGTTTGGCAATTATTGCCAGTATTGGTGGCTATTTAGCCCCGATATTGTTATCAACAAATTCAGATAATCACATTACATTATTCAGTTATTATTCCGTCATTTCGAGTGCAATTTTAGTAATTAGTATTTGGCAATCATGGCGAATACTTAACTTAATAGGATTTGTATTTACTTTTGTAATTACCGCATCATGGGGAATAATTAATTTTCGCCCAGAATTTTATACTGAATGCCAGTTTTTTATCATCGTTAACATGATAACCTATGGCATTTTAGCTACCTCATTAGCTGGTCATAAAACTAATAAGAAAAACCATCCACATATTATTGATATTATTTTATTTTTTGGCACCCCTATAACTGCCTTTATGTTGCAATATGCTATCACGCGACAATGGCCGCTTGGACCGACATTTTCTTCGTTGGGATTTGGAATATTTTATTTAACAATATTTTATATCACGTTACATTATAATCGATTTACATCAAGAACAAGTTCATTGTTTGGTATTGCAATAGGACTCTCTTTTATTACATTAGCGATTGCTCTTTGGTTTAATCTTGAATGGACAGTATTAATTTGGTTGTTTGAAGGCACTGCATTAAGTTGGGTAATGCTCAATAACAGACAGTTCAAATTTGCCATGCTAGGGGCATTCATTAATACATTTAGTTTGCTATACTTTTGTTATAATTTGCCTAATTTAGTCTTTACCGTCACAGAAAATATATTCTTTTTAGGATTGATTAGCCTGATTTTACTGATTAATGCTCTTATTTGGCACTATTACTGTAATCAAAATAATTGGGGTAACATTTTCAAAATCGTATTTTTTGTATTGGCTAGCCACGCTTGGGTAATCTGGATTCTATATAGCATTATAAGAATTGACCAAATAGCACATAAACTACCAATTTTACTTTTAGCTTTCCTAATTGCTACATGGGTCTGGTATTACATCGGTCAAAAACTAAAATGGACTATGCTCAAATTTGCTGTTTTACTGCTCTGGCCGATCATGTTATTTTTACGATTAATCAATGAAAAATTCTTATTTGATACTAATTTATTGACGACTAACTGGAACATGGTTTGGGCAATCGCCTTTTTGAGTTGCTATTTTTATTTGTATATTATCAAAGACAGATTAATTAAGGCTCAAAATTATTTTTATTTAATCCTGCATATTAGTTTGTTTTTGATGACTTTAGATTGGTTATTCTTTGAAATTAAGAATAGTTTAAGTTTATTACCACTAAGCTTAGAGACTATTCAATACTGTACATTATTCTTCCTGGATAGCGGTATTGTATTATTATTTTATCTACTTGTTAAAAAAAGATTATTAACTCATTTTGCGATTAGTAAAACTTATTGGTTAATAGGTTTAGCCCCTATCATAATTTATTTATTTGTGAAATTATTCATATTTATCTTTTATAGTGGTCAAATAATCAATTGGCCTTATATACCAATATTTAATCCGCTTGAATTGAGTGCAATTTTTGCCTTACTCATGATTCGAATTTGGATAAAATTCAGCGCTTATTTCATACAATTTGATGATCAGAAAATTAGTCTGGCTAACATTAATCAAAAATTGCCTAATTTTGCTACCATACTATTAATTGTCATGGCTTGTTTATGGACCAACAGTATGATTTTGAGATGCTTAAGTCAATGGCTTGATATACCTTGGTCGTTTTATCAATTATGGAATTCCAAAATCATTCAAGCAACAATTTCACTTATATGGACGCTTGTTGCCGTTGTCTTAGTCACTATTGGTCATCGTTATCAACAACGTATTACATGGTTTACAGGAGTAACACTCCAAACTATTGTCGTAATCAAGTTAATTTTGATTGATAGCATTGAACTTGAGGGATTATTGAAAGCATTTGCATTTATTGCTATAGCAATACTGATGCTAATCATCGGTTATTTAGCACCATTACCGCCAAAAATAAAGGTTGAAAATAATGAGGCTAATAAATAGTAAATTACATATTTCACATAGGGTTAACTAACCCTATGTGTTAGATTATTATTTTTATTTATGGCTATTTCTTATTATGAATATAAAATAAAGTATAAAAATTAAGTTATTTATAATGATTAAAAAACAAAATTTAATCAAATTAATCGCTTCAATTATTAAAAATACTGATTTGTTTAATAAATTAATCTCAGTATATTGATTTAATGATTAATCAGTTTTATCGAAACGGAATTTAATATGATACTTGCAATTGATGTTTACTATATCGATACTCGAGCAAAAACAGTGGGGGTGTTATTTAATCATTGGTGCGATTCAAAATCTGACATTCAAAGTATAATTACTGACTATCAAGATAATGTTGCTCCTTATCAATCTGGTCAATTTTATCAACGTGAATTACCTTGCATTTTATCCCTGCTCAATAAAGTTGATCTTAATAAAATTTCAACAATTATCATTGATGGTTATGTGCATTTAAATGAAGGTAAAATAGGTTTGGGTGGGCATTTATATAATGCTTTAAATAAAAAAGTACCTATTATCGGCGTGGCTAAAAAACCTTTTGCAGGCAATAGTGACTATTTAATGGAAGTTGTCCGAGGTCATAGTAAACACCCGCTTTATGTAACCTCAGTTGGTGTAGCACTAACGAGTGCAGCTAAAAACATACAATCAATGGCAGGTAAATACCGAATGCCAGATATTCTCAGCTATTTAGATCAACAAACAAAATTGTTTAAAATCGGTGAGTAATCACATTTAAAAAGTGATTTGCCGACATCATGTCGGCAAATCTGGTTAATTTAAGCTTCGTTCCAACTATCTCTTAATCCAACCGTTCGGTTGAATACTAAATTGTCATCGGTTGCATATTTACTATCTAAACAGAAGTATCCTTCACGTTCAAATTGATAAGCATGTCCAACTTCAGCATTTTGTAAACTTGGCTCAACAAAACCCTGTTTAACGATTAAAGAGCTTGGGTTAATGGTTGATAAAAAATCGTCTGCTGCCCCAGGA
Source organism: Gilliamella sp. CG25 (assembly GCF_046635705.1). Taxonomy (NCBI): domain Bacteria; kingdom Pseudomonadati; phylum Pseudomonadota; class Gammaproteobacteria; order Orbales; family Orbaceae; genus Gilliamella; species Gilliamella sp. CG25. The sequence continues at coordinate 32,312 of NZ_JBIDFJ010000003.1, forward strand.
TTAGGGGTATTAAATAAACGATCATAAAGGCGAATTTCTGCTGGTTTAGCAAATTTGGCTGAAACCCAATGAATAACGCCTTTAATTTTACGTCCATCTTCCGGATTTTTATTTAAAGTGGCAGGGTCATAACTACAATAAATCGTTTGAATATTGCCTTGTGAATCCTTTTCAACCCGATCAGCACGAATGACATAAGCATTTCGTAAGCGTACTTCTTTACCCAATACTAAGCGTTTGTAATTTTTGTTAGCTTCTTCTCTAAAATCAGCACGATCGATATAGAGCTCACGAGTGAATGGCACTTCACGATGACCAAGTTCAGGACGATTTGGGTGATTAGGTACGTTGAGAACTTCATCAATTGTTTCAGAATAGTTTTCAATTACCACTTTAACAGGATCAAGAACAGCCATCGCTCGCGGCGCGTTTTCGTTAAGATCTTCACGGATACAAAATTCAAGCGTACTCATCTCTACCGTGTTTTCTTGTTTCGTCACACCAATTCGACGGCAAAACTCTCGAATTGAAGCAGGCGTATAACCTCGACGACGGAGACCCGAAATAGTTGGCATCCGAGGATCATTCCAACCATCAACGATTTTTTCTGATACGAGTAAATTTAATTTCCGTTTAGAGGTAATAGCATACTCTAAATTTAATCGAGAAAACTCATATTGATGTGGGCGAGCTTCAATCGTTATGTTATCTAATACCCAGTCATATAAACGACGATTGTCTTGAAATTCAAGCGTACAGAGTGAGTGAGTAATATTTTCAATCGCATCAGATATACAGTGGGTAAAATCGTACATTGGATAAATACACCATTTATTGCCTGTTTGGTGATGTTCTGCAAATTTAATACGATATAACACCGGGTCACGCATAACAATGAAAGGTGAAGCCATATCAATTTTTGCTCTTAAACATGCTTTACCTTCAGCAAATTTACCTTCTTTCATTTGAATAAATAATGCTAAATTTTCATCAATGCTACGATCACGATAAGGACTATTTTTACCCGGTTCTTTCAACGTGCCACGATATTCACGAATTTCATCAGGCGAAAGCTCATCAACATAGGCTAATCCTTTATTGATTAACTCAATCGCATATTCATATAATCGGTCAAAATAATCAGATGAGTAACAAATTTCACCATCCCACTCAAACCCTAACCAACGAACATCTTCTTTTATCGATTCAACATATTCGACATCTTCTTTAACAGGATTAGTATCATCAAAACGTAAATTACATTTACCTTGATAATCCTGAGCAATCCCAAAATTTAAGCAAATTGATTTGGCATGACCAATATGCAAATAACCATTTGGTTCTGGAGGAAAACGTGTATGCGTCGTTTTATATTTTCCTGCTGCAAGATCTGCATCGATAATTTGACGTATAAAGTTAGTTGGACGTGTCTCTGTCTCGGTCGGTAGTGAACCGCTCATAAAAACCTCTGATTGTTGTTAACTAATACAAAATTTTAACTATTAGTTTGGTTACTTATCTCATTTGACTTGAGAATATAACAAATTTTTTGTTTTTCTGAAATGAAAAAACAGCATGATTTGAATTGATATGCTTTTCTGTTTTCTAAAAACGAATTCCCAATAAAATTATTCTTCACCAGACTTTATTGAAACAACAAATCTTGCACCGCCTAAAGGGCTAGTGACAACAAATGCTTTCCCATTATGAAACTCTGCCATTAATTTTACATAAGCTAATCCAAGACCATATCCACCTGTTGAACGTGTTCGACTGGTATCAAGCCTTGCAAAAGGCATAAAAATTTTTTCACGTGCATCAAACGGGATACCGGGACCATCGTCATCAATCTCTATAATAACTCGATTGTTCTGTTTTGTAATATTTAAAACCGCTTTATGCGTTGCATATTTGAACGCATTAAGTAATAAATTCTTAACTATGGTTTCAACCAGATTAGTATCAATAAGCGCTTTTACGTCTTGACTGTGACAAACTAACTCAAATCCTTTAGGTTTGAATAATTCGAGAGATTGACAAACTTTTTCCGCCCACTGCTTGAGTGATACCGACGTTAAATTTAACTCAATATTACTTTGCTGCATTTTAAAGTAACTTAAACTGGCATTAATGAGCGTTTCAAGTTCATTAATATCATCGCTCATTCCTTTTTGCAGCAATAACTTTTCTTGTACATCATCACATTCTTCGAGCATACTGAGCTCAAATCGCATACGAGCCAGTGGCGTACGAAGTTCATGCGCCATTGCATGCGAAATGGTTTGATTAGTGCTAACTAAATGCTCAATGTGTGTTCCCATATTATTTAACACATTTGCTAACGGTTTAAATAACCAGCCTTTAACATTTTCAGTGCGCGCTTTAAGGTTTCCTTGACCAAGCTGTTCGGCTGTCTGTCTAATGCTAACCAAATCCTTCCAAACAGCACTAAACGCAAAATAGATTAAAATAAAAAAGACAATTGCACTAAAAAGCGCCCAAATAACCAGAAAAACACTTAAAGACATTGTGTTTGATTCTAGAATATCCCGCATCATAATAGGGCCTAGCTGAAGAAGATGCCCCTCTTTTAAATCAATATAGACCACTTCTTTGTCACCATCATAGGCAAATCCAAGTTCTGCTAGCTCTTTATTGATGGAATGGGGTAACGAAGTATGACTCGGTAAAACTTCAATCGGATACCCAAAATAGGGTTGCAGTTCATCAACCACTTCTTGTAGGGGACGATCTTTATTCTCATTAATTTGCATTCGAATCAGATTAACCGTACCTCGTTGTGATTCACGAAAGACAATGTGGTCATCAGGGATATCCGTTAATGAAGAAGGCAACGAATCAAATACGAGTAAGGCACCATAGGCAATAATACATTGTAGCGAAAGTAAGATAACCAGATAAAACACAATCCGACGATTAAAAAACAGCGGTTTTGCTAATAATTGTCTCAATGATTATCCCCTTCTCTCATAAATAGATAACCTTTCCCTCGAACCGTTTTAATACGTGAAGGGTTATCAGGATCATCAAGTAACTTGCGTCGTAATCGAGAAATACGAGCATCGATAGAACGATCCGTTCCATCAAAATCTATACCTCGAACTTGAGAAAAAATATCATCACGAGATAAAATTTTACCTGCATTATTCGCCAACAACCAAAGTAGATCGAACTCTGCTGTGGTGAGATCGATTTCTTGACCTTCAAGTAATACTTTTCGATTTTCATCATCGATAATCAGATTATCAAAAATCAACGTTTTATTATTCGTTGCCGTGACGGGATCTTTATTTACTTCTTTCTCGGATTCAATTTGCTTTCGTCTTAATAAAGCTCGAATGCGTGCCAATAATAACCTTGGCTCGACTGGTTTTGCCAGATAGTCATCTGCTCCTAATTCCAAACCGACAATTTCGTCAATATTATCTTCGCTAGCCGTCATGATAAGAATATAATTTGTAAACCATGTCCGTATATCTCGACAGATATCAAAACCAGATTTTTCGGGAAGCATCACATCTAAAATAACCAAATCGGGATTTATTTCTTGAATTTTTTCTTCTGCACCTTCACCACTATTATGCCAATCAACAAGATATCCTTGGCGAACCAGATAAACTTTTATTAAATTAGCTAACCTTTGATCATCTTCAATGATTAAAATACGTTCACTCATCTTAGGTTCTCATTACCGTAAATTGTGCTAAAAGAATCCTTATTATACAGACAATTTTAACTTCGTTACAAAATATATACAAAGAGCCTACAATGTTCAAAGCGACTCTGTGAGAAAATTTGCGCCAATATATATAAATAGACTATTTTTATTTCAAATATGAATACTTTTTCATCAATTACTAGTCATCTATATACACCATCTTATACACAACATCAAACTCCTATTGTTTTGTGTGACTTCGATGGCACCATAAGTGTCAAAGATGTGACAGATACATTGCTGAGTCATTTTGGTCAAGATGGTTGTGATGAGCTTGAAGAGTTATGGGTTAACGGTAAAATTGGCTCCCAAGAGTGCATGAGTAAACAAATTGCCTTAATGGATGCCAGTTTAGATGAACTCAATCACGTTTTATCACAAATCGAAATTGATTCAACGTTTAAATCATTCATTGATTATACTGAACAGAATAATATCCCAGTTCATATTGTGAGTGATGGGTTAGATTACGCAATTCAATTTGTTTTAAAACGACACGGTATAACACATATCCCGATATATGCCAATAAATTAATGCATGATAATGGGCGTAGTTGGCGTCTTGAATTTCCTTATGCGAATAAAAACTGTATTAAACAAAGTGGAAATTGCAAATGTAATCATGTTAAAAAACAACAATTCTTTCCACAAATACTGTATGTAGGTGATGGCACATCCGATTATTGTGTATCTCATAATGTGGACTTTGTATTTGCAAAAGACAAATTGATTCAATATTGTGAAACCAACAAGATTGAACACTGTGCTATTCAACGTTTTGCCGATGTCACGACAGCACTGAAAAAAACTCAAGATGCTCTTATCCCTGTCATAATGGTAAAATAATTAGGAATAATAATGAGTACAATTGAAGATTTATCTTATTTTTTACCGGGTAACAAAAATGGTGTACTTTTGATACATGGCTTAACAGGTACACCCAACGAAATGCGTATTTTAGCTAATGGTTTACATAAAGCCGGATTTACCGTGTATGCTATACAATTAGCGGGTCACTGTGGTACTGAAGAGGATCTTTGTAAAACCACTTGGCAAGATTGGTATCAAAGTGTAAAAGATGGTGCTGATTTTTTAGCAAAACATGTTGATAATGTTTTTGTTGCCGGTTTATCCATGGGCGCACTCCTTGCGCTTAAACTTGCATCAGATAGACCAGAGCAAATTAAAGGTGTGGGTGTTTTAGCACCAACTTTTTATTATGATGGTTGGAGCATGCCATTTTGGGCTAAAAAATTCTTTTTCTTGCTGGTGTATTTGAAAAAACTGGGGCTTTTCCAAAAGGTTTCTTTCATCGAAAAGCCACCTTATGGGCTTAAAGATGAGCGGATCCGAGCCGTTGTATCGGAAAGTATGCTGAGTGGTGATGCGGCATCTGCCGGACTTGCTGGAAATCCTTTTCCTGCACTGGCCGAAATGCAATTGTTAGCTAAAAACGTTCGCCAAGCACTACCTAAGGTGACTTCACCGTGTTTGATTATGCATTCTGGTCATGATGACATAGCTGATATTGAAACCAACGCTAAATTAGTTGAGAAACACGTTTCAGGATCAAAAAAATTAGTGGTACTTAATGATAGTTATCATTTAATTACAATTGATAGCCAACGTCGTGAAGTCATTAAAGAGTGCGCATCATTCTTCAATGAAATAGCAGAGGGAACCAATTCATAATGTCGCTATTAGTGATTATACTTTGGGTTAGTAATATCTGTTTTGATACATTAGGGCAAGTTGCTTTTAAATACGCAGCAACCGCCCCTAATAATCGAGATGGCTGGTATTACTGGGTTGATTTGGCTAAAAATCATTGGATCTGGATTGGTATAATTTCTTATGTTGCAGAATTTTTATTATGGTTAGCATTTTTAACATTGGTTCCACTTTCTCAAGGGGTGTTGCTGGCATCATTTAATATCATCACCATTATGTTAGTTGGTCGAGTGCTTTTCAAAGAACTATTAACTGTTTACCGACTCATTGGTATGTTACTCATTACTGCTGGCGTAATCTTTGTAGGGATGTCTTAATATGGCTAGATTCTATTTAATCGGTTTTACGATATTGCTTTTTTTCGATACTATTGCACAATGTAGCTTTAAATTAACCGCCATCCATGCTGAACCACTAGCAATGAGTGTTGATTGGTTAGTCAGGGTATTTACTAATCCATGGATATACATCTCTATCGCTGGTTATGTTTTAACTTTTTTTACTTGGATGACTTTATTAAAAAAAGCCCCTGTTGGGCCAGCTTTTGCTGCCTCTCACTTTGAAGTTGTCACGGTTATGATAGCTTCGATATGGCTGTTTCATGAACCAATCACATTATATAAGTTAATTGGCACCATTCTTATTGTATCAGGTATCTTGTTTTTAGCTTTAGCGGAAAGCCAATTGGCTAAGCAAAACGCTGATAATCATCAATAAAAGTTAATTCAAACTGTAGTTGATTTCTTAAATAATCAGCTACAGCTTCTAAACTTGTCGTTATACTGATAAAGCTTTTAATAATGTTAAATTAAGCTGATGTTGTGCTTGTTGCCAATTGTGTAAGTTATCTGCCTCAATAGTGGGTTGTTTATCTAATGAACTCAGCAACCGTTTGAACCAATTAGAGGGTTGCCATATTGACAATTCACCAGTGATATCACTTGCCACAATACGTTGCTTTAACGAAGTAATGGTATCAAGCAGATGATAAGTTTGTAATTGACCTTGATCCCAGTTAGTGTGAATGACCTTTTCACTTAATACATCTTTATCTATCGATAAATACACAGGTTCGGCGCTATGGTATTGTTCGGATAAGAAACTAGCAATCAGATCATCTGGAGTAAAAAAATGGCGAAAAGCTTGCCCCAAACCTATTTTTTTTGCCCACGATACATTGACATCCAAACTCCAATACGTCAGTTTTTTCTGAAAAAGGGGTTTCCATCTATTTTCCCAAAAATGGGAAAGTCCAATATCATGAGATGTGATACCTAACACATGAACATGACTGACAAAAGGTAAACTTGCCACATAGCTAACCCATGAACCACAATGAATACCAAATAAATAGCGCATATTATCAGGATGATTATCAAACACAATTACTTGGATTGGATTATCGGCGGAATAGTGTTTAGCCAACCGTTCAATAAGCAACAATGAAATATGGTGATAATCACCACTTCCCATAAAGACTGTACCATAATGTTCAGGTAAGGATTGTTGCAATTCAGCTTTAAATTGGCAGAATTTTTTTTCAGAGCAACCAAAGCGAATCGTATCTTGCCACTGAGTTACATTAATTATTTTAGCATTATTAATCTCGCCTACACTCTGATCGAAATTGAGTATAATAGGATATGTCATGCTACTTTCTCCTTGTCACTTTCAAAATGACCAATCAATTTGCTTAAAATAAATCTTAATAATGGGTTACGGATGTAAACCAAATGTTTGGTTAAAGTAAATTGCGCACCTAACGATCGTTTAACCTCAGGATCTGTCCAACCCGCAATATAGTGACTAAATCCTTGCTCAATGGCATATTCCAGATTAAAAAACCAACTAACAAAATAAAGATTAAAGTCACGAGCTTGAGGATAAACCAAGCCAATATATTTATCGACCAACATATTATTTACGACAAAACAGATATTGTAGCCAATAAGTTCATTATCGTGATAATAGGTAAAAATGCGTGCTTGGATAGATTTACTTTGCAGCAATTGAATAAAAAACGGTTTGGTCAGTAGATCAAAATGAACCTCGCTCTGTTGATAAACATTGAGGTAAAGTTGGTAATAATGATCTAACACCTCATCATCAAAAAAGCACTCATCACCACTATGCAAAACCTTAATCTCTAATTTTTCGCGAGCTTTTAATTTACGTCTAAAATTCTTGCGACGGCTGGACGAAAATCGTGAAAACACATCATTTAAATCACTAAAATCAATCGGTAACCAAGCTAATGCTTGTCCTTCAACTTCAATAAATCCTCTTGTTTTTAATGCCGAAATAAGCTGGTTTGAATAATGATTGTCTTGTTCGCTAAGTAAAGGCGAGGATAAAGGCAAATCTTTGACAATAACAAAAGGAGACTTTTTTGTATATGCGGTTTTAATGTTATCCGCTAACTGTTCTGCTTCTACCTGATCGGTCAATAGAGCATATTCAGAAACGGTTGTTCCTATAAAACAAGTTTTCGGCTGTAACCAATGTCGCCATTTTTTAAAAAAAGGGAGTTTTTGGATCTTATGCTTAAAATCATCATCAGCAGTAGTTAATAAATCAAACTTTGCAGCAAAAGCAGGCACACCATTTTCACTCAGCCACGCCGTAAAATCTTGCGGTGGATAAGTCAAAAAATTGTCGACTAATTCATTAGGTTCTAGCTGATTGATGTATTTCATAAATATATTTAAACGATTGGCTATCATGTGCAGTCCCGCCAACATGAGTTGACGGGAAGGTTAGAAATTAACAATTAAAGTTCTTTTTTCGCTCGGGTAATTAACTGATCAAGTAGTTCGATACCTTGATCAATCTCTTGACGAGTAATATGTAGCGATGGAGCAAAAGTGATCACGTTTTTATAATAACCACCGATATCAAGCACCAAGCCCATTTTATTACCTTTCCAATCAAGATCACCTGACATACCAATATCCACCATTTTATCTACTAACGCTTTGTTAGCGGTAAAACCATCTTCGGTACAGATTTCGGCACGAAGCGCAAGACCTAAACCATCAACTTCACCAATCTCTTTATGTTTCTTCTCAAGTGTTTTTAAACCTTCAAGGAAGTAAGCACCACTTTCCATAACCATGGTTTCGTAATCAGTTTCTGACGTCATTTTTAACACTTCAAGACCAACTGCTGTACCTAATGGATTAGAAGCAAACGTTGAATGCGTTGAGCCGACAGGGAACACCTCAGGGTTAATCAACTCTTCACGTGCCCATAAACCACCTAGTGGATTAAGACCATTGGTTAACGCTTTGGCAAAAACAACCACATCAGGTTTAACATCAAAATGCTCAATTGACCAAAGTTTACCTGTACGATAAAAGCCCATTTGGATTTCATCAACAACCAATAAAATTCCATATTGATCTAATACTTTTTTCAAACCTTTAAAGTAGTTACGAGGTGGAACAATATAACCACCCGTTGCTTGTAATGGTTCTGCATAAAATGCAGCATATTCAGCTTGTCCTACTTTTGGATCCCATACACCGTGGTATTCAGTTTCAAATAGACGTGCAAACTCAGCAACTAAGTGTTCACCATACTCTTCTGCGGTCATGCCTTTTGGACGACGGAACGGATATGGGAAAGGAACAAACATAGCACGATCACCGAAATGACCATAACGACGACGGTAACGATAACTAGAAGTAATTGAAGATGCACCAAGTGTACGACCATGATAACCACCTTGGAAGGCAAACATTAATGACTTACCACCAGTAGCATTACGTACTACTTTTAAAGAATCTTCAATACATTGTGATCCACCAACGTTAAAATGAACTCGTCCTTGATAACCAAAACGCTGTTCCATACCTTGTGCAATGGTTTTAGCTAATTCAATTTTGGTTGGATGCAAATATTGGCTAGCACATTGTGGTAAAGTATCAATTTGCTTTTTAAGTACGTTGTTTAATCGCTCATTAGCATAGCCAAAATTACATGCTGAATACCACATTTGTAAATCAAGGAAAGCTTTACCTTCTTTATCATACATGTAGCTACCTTCGCAACCATCAAAAATCTTTGGTGGTTCAACATAATGAACAGTATCACCAAAAGAGCAATATTTAGCTTCATCAGCTAATAATGTTGCATCGTCAGGACGACTATTAATCATTTCTAAAGTTGGTTTACTCATAATTATCTCACTAATCCATATTCAAACACGATAAAATGTGGCATTATTATTCAAGAAAATTGTTTGTTACAATGTACAATTACTGTATAGATTGTGTGACGATAGTATCAAACTCAGCGAAATAATTTTCTGCTAGAGGATAGCATTGTTACCCAAATGGATATAAACCCTATGAAAAAATCACACTGCATAATTCCTATTTTAGCGTTATCTGCATTAGGATTTGGTGAAACCGCATTAGCAGATCCTACTTTTATCGGTGTTGGTGGCGGTTGGTCAAATTCACCTTACAAAGGTTATAGTTCCAGTTACTATCCAGTTCCCCATATCGATTACGATAATGATACATTTTTTATTGATGATCTATCGGCTGGTGTGTATGTTTTTAATAACGATAATCAAAGTTTATCTATCGGTGCTCGTTATCTTGATAATGAATTCAAACCACACGACTCAAATAATCGCCAATTAAAACGGCTTGATAGCCGTCATGCAACATTATTAGCAGAATTTGAGTACTCTATTGATACCAATTGGGGCAGTTTTTCAAGCAGCATTGGAGCAGACATGCTAAATAAAAGTAATAGCATCTTAGTCAATGCCGATTACAGCGTACCATTTATGCTAGGTAATTTAATTATTGTTCCAACAATAGGTATCAACTGGGCAAATAATAAACACAATAATTATTACTATGGGATATCACATAAAGAATCTTCTCGTTCTGGTTTACGCTATTATCATGCTAACGGATCTTTCACACCCTATATCGAAATAGGTGCACAATATGCATTAACCGAACATCTTAATCTGTTCGGTGGCATGCATGTCGACAAATTAACCGGTGATGCAGCTAATAGCCCAATGGTTAACAAAAGCACTGTAACCTCATTTTATATGGGAGTCTCTTATAAATTTTAATTTCAATACTTTTTATTTACCCCATACAATATAGATAAACGATTTAATCAAATTAATCCTGATACAGTTTGGATATCATTAAAATAAATTTAGGAAATCAAAATTATGCTTTGGTTTAAAAATGCCATTATTTACCAACTTAATAATGACACTTTACTAGACAAAAACGCTATTGAAAAAGCTATCAAATCGGTACCTTTTACCCCATGTGGAAATATAGATACCATGAAAATGGGTTGGGTTTCACCTTATAATGATAATTATCACGATGATTTTATTATTGATATGCAAGGTCACCTTTTATTACGTATAAAAAAAGAAACAAAACTTTTACCGGCTCCTGTTATCAAACAAGCTCTACTTGAAAAAATTGATAAACAAGAACAAGCACTGAGTAGAAAGTTAACTAAAAATGAAAAGGCAACGTTAAAAGATGAAGTCATGATCGACCTTATGCCTAGAGCATTTAGTAAATACAATCATTATTGGTTATGGATAGACACCATAAATAAACGTATTATTCTTGATACCAGCAGTTTTAAGCAAGCAGAAGATATTTTGGCTATTCTACGTAAGGAATTGGGAGTTCTTGCATTAACACCGCTCTCCATTGAAAAACCAGTTGAGCAAATCATGACAACTTGGGTCAAAGAAAAACTGAACTTTGCACCTTTTATATTAGGTGATCAAGCCGAATTAAAAGATCCACTTGAAGGAAACGGGATTATTAGCTGCAAAAATCAAGATATCACCAGTGATGAAATGATGATACATTTTGATTCGGGAAAATGGATAACAAAAGTGAAAATTATTGACGAAAGAGGTGTGAATTTTATCGTCAATAATGATTTAACATTGAAGCGAATAAAATTTGATTCGAGTGTTTTAGATGAGAATGAGGATATTGGCGCTGATGAATTTGATAAAAAATTAGAAGCCGATTTTTTCATCATGGCGAACTTATTATCAACAACAATCAATGACTTTTATATCGTCATCAATAAAATTACTTAAAAGATTGTGTAAACTTTTTTTACATAAAGTGTCATTAATTATAGATCTGCGTATAATATATGCTATAATTGAAATCAAATTATGTGCATCATAATTAAAAACAATAAGTAATCGATCCTTTATTTAAAGTAAAATTTAATTAAAAGGAAAGCAAACAACGTCTATAACAACATTCAAGTTGAGGCAACAAAATGAAAAAAACAACATTAGCTCTAGCAATCGCAGTTGCGAGCTTAACAGCTACTGCGGCAAATGCAGCATATGAAGACAACACTTTTTACGTTGGTGGTAAATTAGGCTGGTCAGAACTTTATAGTTTAGATCAAAGTAAAGTACGTGCATTTAGTCGTGATGTTAAAATCAGCACAACTGACAAAAGTAATGTTGCTGGTGGTGCATTCCTTGGCTTCCAAGCTAACCCATATTTAGCATTCGAATTAGGTTATGATTGGTTAGGTTCTGCTAAATATAAAAGATCTTACCACAATGCAGGTAAAACTTATGACGTAGGTCATAGTAAAGTTTCTGCTCAAGGTGTTTCTTTAACTGGTAAATTAAGCTATCCATTATCTTTCATCTCTGATGATTTAGATGTTTATGGTCGTGCAGGTGCAATGATCACTATCGCTAAATGGAAAAACGGTGGATACGTTAAAGAAAGTTATGGCAAAGGCGGAACAAAAACTGACGTTTCTCCAGTTTATGCATTAGGTTTAGACTACCGTTTTGCAGAAGACTTCTCTACTCGTTTAGAGTATCAATATGTTAACCACATCCATACTAAAACTGACGCATCTCCAGATGCAGGAACTTTAAGCTTAGGTATCACTTACCGTTTAGGTTCTCCAGCTGTTGAAGCTCCAGTTGTTGTTAAAACTTCTGAACGAGTTTACGATTTAAACGCTGACGTTCTATTTGCCTATGCAAAAGCTGACTTAAAAGAAAAAGGTCGTGAAGAGTTAGATAGATTATTACAAGATCTTATCAAACTTAGCCCTACTCAAACTGCGATCGTAGTAATTGGTCATACTGACCGTATCGGTTCAGAAAACTATAACCAAAAACTTTCAGAACAACGCGCTCAATCTGTGATGAAATACTTAGTATCTAAAGGTGTTCCATCTGAGATCATCAGTGCTCGTGGTGTAGGTAAATCTCAACCTGTAACTGGCAGCGAATGTAATGGCAAACGTGGCGCTACATTAAAAGCATGTTTAGCACCAGATCGTCGTGTACAAATCGAAGTGAAAGCAACTAACCTTCAACAAGTTAGAGAAACAACTCACTAATTTTCGATTTCCAAAACAATAAAAAACCCGGTTAATCCGGGTTTTTTATTGCTAATAAGTTAGTGAATAAACATTAAAACTCTATAAATTATCCACAAAAAAGTTTATAATTAACGATGTGCTGTTAATAATAAAAATTAAAGGAGTGATTTGTGCCTACCGCTATCTGGCAAGAATGTCTTTCTCAACTACAAGAAGAACTTCCTACAACGGAATTCAATTTATGGATTCGCCCATTGCAAGCGGAAATGATTGATAACAAACTCTATATTTATGCACCAAACAGATTTGTATTAGATTGGGTAAAAAATAAATACCTTAACAACATATCTCAATTGATCAATACACTTTTCAATGATGATTCCCTAAAGCTATACCTTGAGGTGGGATCAACATTGTCAATGGAAAAAAAAACTAAAAATAATCAGCCTAAAACGGACGTAATGCCGGCTTGGAAAACAACCAAAGAAAGTAATAATAATCATACCTATCACTCGGGAATAAACCATAAACATACATTTAATAGCTTTGTTGAAGGTAAATCCAACCAACTCGCAGTAGCTGCTGCCAAACAGGTTGCTCAAAATCCAGGAAAAGCTTATAACCCACTATTTTTATACGGCTCTACAGGTTTAGGTAAGACCCATTTATTACATGCTGTAGGCAATCAAATCATGGAAGTCAAAAGTAATGCCAAAGTAGTCTATATGCATTCGGAACGATTTGTTCAAGATATGGTAAAGGCACTGCAAAATAATGCGATAGAAGAGTTCAAAATTTACTATCGTTCTGTTGATGCATTACTGATTGATGATATCCAATTCTTTGCCAATAAAGAGCGATCACAAGAAGAATTCTTCCATACCTTTAATTCATTATTAGAAGGTAACCAACAAATTATTTTAACTTCAGACCGTTATCCCAAAGAAATTGATGGCGTTGAAGATCGCTTAAAATCACGTTTTGGCTGGGGCTTAACGATTGCGATTGAACCACCAGAACTTGAAACACGAGTCGCAATTTTGATGAAAAAAGCCGAAGAAAATAATATAAAATTACCTGAAGAGGTCGCTTTTTTTATTGCTAAACGATTACGTTCTAATGTGCGAGAACTAGAAGGCGCATTAAATCGGGTAATTGCCAATGCAAATTTCACGGGCAAATCCATTACGATTGATTTTGTTAAAGATGCGCTAAAAGATTTACTTGCCTTACAAGAAAAATTAATTACTATTGATAATATCCAAAAAACGGTTGCAGAGTATTATAAAATTAAAGTCTCAGATCTACTTTCCAAACGTCGTTCCCGTTCTGTTGCAAGACCGCGGCAAGTTGCCATGGCATTAGCAAAAGAATTAACAAATAAAAGTCTTCCTGAAATTGGTGATGGCTTTGGCGGAAGAGATCATACGACTGTATTACATGCATGCAGAAAGATCGCTGAATTAAAAGAAGAAAGCAATGATATTAAAGAGGATTATTCCAATTTAATTCGAACATTATCAACTTAATAAAAGAATCAACATTATGAAATTTATTATTGATCGAGAAAAACTTATCAAACCATTGCAACTTGTTAGTGCGCCTTTAAGCAGTCGCCCGACGCTACCAATTTTAGGCAATTTATTGTTACAAGTAAGTGATAGTACACTATCCATGACGGGAACCGATCTTGAAATAGAGATGATTGCTCATATCCCGCTTACGGAAGCAAACGAACCCGGTGCAACCACAGTCCCAGCGAGAAAGTTTCTTGATATTTGTCGAAATTTACCCAACAATGCTCAGATTTCAATAACTGTTGATGACAATCGATTGATGATTCAATCTGGTCGAAGTAAATTTTCCTTATCTACACTACCTGCCAGTGATTTTCCTAACTTAGAAAACTGGCAAAGCGATGTCGAACTTTCTGTACCACAAAAAACAATCAAACGTCTTATCGATGCCGTCCAGTTTTCGATGGCTAACCAAGATGTAAGATACTACCTTAATGGTATGTTATTTGAAATCGAAGATGGACTTTTAAAATCTGTTGCAACCGATGGACATCGACTTGCTCTTTGTTCGCAACCGATTGGTCAAAATATTGCAACGTCTTGTTCTGTAATTTTACCAAGAAAAGGCGTTATTGAACTGGCAAAATTGGTGAGTGATAATGACGATATTATCAATATACAAATTGGTAATAATAATTTACGAGTTAATCTCGGTGATTTTACCTTCACCTCAAAACTGATTGACGGCAGATTCCCTGACTACAAACGAGTATTGCCACGTAATCCCGATAAACCGTTAGAAGTTTCGTGCGAAGAGTTTAGAAATTCGTTATCACGTGTCGCCATTTTATCCAATGAAAAATTTCGCGGTATCCGACTTCATGTTCACAACAACCAATTAAAAATTACAGCAAATAACCCAGAACAAGAAGAAGCAGAAGAAGTGGTTGATGTAAAATACTCTTCAGCAGAACTTGAAATTGGCTTTAATGTGACCTATTTATTAGATATATTAAATACGTTGAAGTGCGATAGTGTACAACTACTTTTAACTGATGCCACATCAAGTGTACAAATTGAAGACATTAATGATCAGTCAGCCATTTATGTTGTGATGCCAATGCGCTTATAATCAAATTTAACCTTTCCGGCTTAGGCCGGAATAACTTAGCTTATATGATTCTTTCACAGATCAAAATCCATCATTTTCGTAATATATCTTATACCGAGCTGTGTTTATCCCCCCATTTCAACTTTATTGTTGGCGATAATGGTAGTGGTAAAACTAGCTTACTTGAGGCTATCTATATGCTTGGTCATGGACGAGCATTTAGACATATTCAATCCAATCGTATTATTCAGCATGAACAATCTGAATTAACGTTATTTAGCCAAATTGAATCATCTAATCAACAGACCCGAACCATTGGATTAGTCAAAGCACGTAATAATGATAATAGAATTAAAATTGATGGTGATGAAGGATTTCGATTAACCGATCTTGCTAAACTCTTACCCATTCAATTAATTACACCAGAAGGATTTGATTTACTTATTGGTGGGCCTAAATATCGACGAGCTTTTATTGATTGGGGGTGTTTTCATCATTATCCTGAATTTATCCATTTATGGAACAATTTAAAGCGGTTATTTAAGCAACGTAATGCCTTATTAAAACAATCCACGAGTTATAATCAACTGTTACCTTGGGATAAAGAGCTGGCTCCCATTGCTGAAAAAATAAGTCAAATTCGCTCGGAGTATTCACAGCATATTTTTCCCGAAATCATACAAACCTGCCATGACTTTTTGCCAGAATATCTGCTTAATTGTCAATATTATCAAGGGTGGGAACAAAACATTAATTATAGCGACATATTACACAAACAGTATGAACGAGATAGATTACTCAACTATACTTCATTAGGCCCACATAAAGCCGATATCCGTTTGCGTATTGACAATATACCTGTTGAAGATTTCTTATCACGGGGACAATTAAAATTATTGATGTGTGCACTACGCCTTGCGCAAGGTGAATATTATTCAAAACAAAGCGCACAACCTTGTGTCTATTTAATTGATGATTTTGCGTCAGAATTAGATCATCATAAACGAGCGTTATTAGCTAAACGCTTAAAAATGGCGAATTCACAAGTGTTTATCACAGCGGTTAGCCAAGACCAAGTAACCCATATGATTGACGAAAATGATAAGATTTTTCACATAAAATCTGGTATAATTTCCTAAATATACAGAATGATATAAATAAATCAAACAAGTCGAGAGATCCATGTCAAATTCTTATGATTCTTCTAGCATTAAAGTACTTAAAGGACTTGATGCTGTCCGAAAACGTCCAGGTATGTATATTGGTGACACTGATGATGGAACAGGACTTCACCATATGGTTTTTGAAGTTGTTGATAATGCCATTGACGAAGCATTAGCTGGCTATTGTCATCACATTGAAGTGACCATTCACCCTGATAATTCAGTCTCAGTACGAGATGATGGTCGTGGTATTCCAACCGGTATCCATGAAGAAGAAGGAGTTTCAGCAGCTGAAGTCATTATGACGGTATTACATGCTGGCGGAAAATTTGATGATAATTCATATAAAGTATCTGGTGGTTTACATGGTGTGGGTGTTTCCGTCGTTAATGCCCTATCTGATAAATTAGAATTGGTCATTTATCGTGAAGGAAAAATTCACCAACAAGTTTACCATTTAGGTGTCCCTCAAGAGCCGTTAAAAATCATTGGCGAGACTAGTGAGTCGGGTACTTATGTGCGTTTTTGGCCAAGCCCAGAAACCTTTACTAATATTGAATTTGTTTATGAAGTTTTAGCTAAACGCTTACGTGAGCTATCATTCTTAAATTCAGGTGTTTCAATCAGATTGCTTGATGAACGTACCGGTAAAAGCGAACATTACCACTACGAAGGTGGGATACAAGCTTTTGTTGAATACTTGAATAAAAATAAAAACCCGATTCATCCAAAAATCTTTTACTTCAGTACGGAAAAAGACGGTATAGGTGTTGAAATCGCTTTACAGTGGAACGACGGTTACCAAGAAAATATTTATTGTTTCACCAATAATATTCCTCAACGAGACGGCGGTACCCATTTAGCCGGTTTTCGTGGAGCAATGACCCGCACCCTAAACAATTATATGGAAGCGGAAGGATACAGCAAAAAAGCGAAAATTAGTGCGACCGGTGATGATGCTCGTGAAGGACTCATCGCGGTTGTATCGGTCAAAGTACCTGATCCAAAATTCTCATCTCAAACTAAAGATAAGCTAGTTTCGTCAGAAGTAAAATCGGCTGTTGAATCGGTAATGGGTGAAAAATTAGCGGAATATCTGCTTGAAAACCCATCTGATGCAAAAATCGTGGTAGGTAAAATTATTGATGCAGCAAGAGCACGTGAAGCCGCTCGTAAAGCTCGAGAGATGACACGGCGTAAAGGTGCATTAGATTTAGGTGGCTTGCCGGGTAAACTGGCTGATTGCCAAGAAAAAGACCCTGCTCTATCTGAACTTTACTTAGTGGAAGGGGACTCTGCGGGCGGTTCTGCAAAACAGGGACGAAACCGCAAAAACCAAGCCATTTTACCGCTCAAAGGTAAAATCTTGAATGTAGAAAAAGCTCGCTTTGATAAAATGCTTTCTTCACAAGAAGTTGCTACACTGATTACAGCATTGGGTTGTGGAATTGGTCGTGATGAATATAATCCAGATAAAATGCGATATCACAGCATTATTATCATGACCGATGCTGACGTCGACGGCTCACATATTCGAACATTGCTATTAACCTTTTTCTATCGTCAAATGCCCGAAATTATCGAACGTGGTTATGTTTATATTGCGCAACCACCACTCTATAAAGTGAAAAAAGGGAAACAAGAACAATACATCAAAGATGATGAAGCGATGACGCAATTCCAAATAGCATTAGCGCTTGAAGATGCTTCATTGCATGTTAACGATCATGCGCCTGCACTGGCTGGCGAAGCCTTAGAAAGATTGATTGCTGAGTATCAAAAAGTTGAAAAGCTCATCGCGAAAATGGAACGCCGTTATCCTAAAGCATTATTGTCTGAACTGGTTTACCATGATGTATTAGATGAAAATATACTTAAAGATAAGCAATTAGTCGAAAATTGGGCAAAAACCATTGTCGACAATTTATCGAATAAAGAACAACATGGTAGTAGTTACCGTTATTCAGCTGAATATAATGAAAAAACACAACTTTATGTACCTGTCATCAAAGTGAGAACGCATGGAGTAGATAATAACTATGCATTAGATCAGGTATTTATTCACAGTAATGAGTATCGTAACATTTGTCATTTGGGTAAACAGTTAAGAGAACTCTTAGAAGAGAGTGCTTATATCCAAAGAGGAGAACGAAAACAACCGGTTAGTTCTTTTGAAGAAGCCGTTGATTGGTTAATTAAAGAATCACGCCGTGGTCTGACTATCCAACGTTATAAAGGGTTGGGTGAAATGAATCCAGAACAATTATGGGAAACCACAATGGATCCAACCAGTCGTCGAATGTTACAAGTGACCATTAAAGATGCTATTGAAGCGGATCAACTATTTACCACACTAATGGGGGATGAAGTTGAACCTCGTCGATTATTTATCGAAGAAAATGCTCTTAAAGCAGCTAACTTAGATTTTTAATTAGCTCAAATTGGAATAAAAAACCAGACTCAAAATAGTCTGGTTTTTTTATTAATACTCACCGCTAAAATAGCCTACGATGAATATTCATCTGTCATATTCTTTATTGGCATACAGGGCGATTAATTTTCATATCTGAAACGGCTTTATTCATCTGTTTAATCATATCTTTTGGTGTCTGAGCTATATATACCTTGCCCCCTGTCGCATTTGCAACACAATCAATCTTATGTTCACCAGCAATATCGACAATATTGATTTTTAAACGAGGTTTTGAGACTGAAATATGATGAGCTAATGTACAGATATTTTTATGAGTACAGGTATCTTCACCGTCACTGATAATTAAAATATAATCATCTCGTTTTACCCCATCAAGCATATTACTAGCTTTTTCTAATCCATTATAAAGTGGTGTTCCCCCACCACCAGCAGCGGTTGGCGTCAGTTTATTAATTTTATTTTTCAATGTTCCACGGTTTTTATAACTATAAAAAGGTGAAACCTCGGCCGATGGACAGCCCGTTAGGGTCACTAGTGAAATATTGATATTTTGTTGTATTTTATCAATGCTAGTTAAAGCAACCTTTTTGCTACTTGATAAACGGCTTGGTAATCGAGTCATACGTTTTTCGTAGTTTAGCTTGTCTTGTTCCGACATATAGCGTGGAAAACCATAACCCAAATACTGAAAATACTGTTCAACCTCAGCGGGTGACTCTGCTAATGTCACTATCATCGACAACGAATTATCAAATACCATCACCATTTTAGAAGGATTGGGATTACTGACCAATTCTTCTTTGGTAATACAATTAGCAGGATTTTTAACTTTTGGTTTAGGCTTTTCTTCTGGTTCCGGTTTTTTCTCTTCAACCACTGTTTCTGTGTGCTCAACAGGTTTAGGATCTTGCTTGATTTCTGGTTCAGGTTGGACAGGAACATCAACTGGCTCTAATTGAGGTTTTTTCTCTTCATCAGCAGGTGTTATTACTGGTGCTGAAACATGACTTGCTTCATCCACACTATCTTTATTAAATGGATAAAAGACATACCAAAGCCCACCAATTAATGCCAGTAATAGCAATGCTAAAAGGAATATAGACCACCAACGCCAAGTCGATTTGGTTGGAAGCTTGGGTTCGGGTGCTTTAGGCGGTAAAACAGGATCTTCAAACGTATGAACAATAACAGGCTCATCATTAATGACAAAAATTGAATTACCTAAACTTTTAATTCTTGGTATCCAAAATGAAACCAGTGTTTGTTGTTCAGGGGTTAACGGCATCAATTTAACGGTATTTTCAATATCAATAATACGTGTTTGTAACGTTGTCGTTACCGTTTGTCGATATAGTTCATTATTAATATCGCTTAATAATATGGGTTGTCCTTCCAGATTGGTAGACCATGCAATGTAATGATCATCTTCTATCAATTTTGGAATGGCGAAGACAGAAAAAGTCCGCTCAGTCAGATGTGATTTTAATAACGATAGTAATGAATTATATTGTTCTAATAAATTGATTTTTTGTGAATCACTGCTATCAAAACAATGCCGTGTTATTCGCTGCATGATAAATTAACTTCCTTACAGATCATTCTAATTTTACCTCAGCTTCAACATGAACATCCAAATATTAAAGATCATCACTGAATAATATCCTATTCGAATGCTACTTATTCACACAAAGGTTTACTGATATTCATATCAGAAACCGCTTTATTCATCTGTTCAACAAGCTCGGTGACATTGTTAGCAATATAAACCTTTCCACCCGTTTTATCCGCTAAACAATCAATCTTATGCTGTCCCACAATGTCCACTATATTTATTTTTAAACGTGGTTGTTGGTTGGCAATTTCATTGGCTAAAGTACAAATATTATCTTCCGAACAATTATCGTCACCATCACTGATAATTAAAATATAATCATCATGATTTACGCCATCAAGCATTGAACTGGCTTGCTTTACACCACTATATAACGGAGTAGCACTATCGTATTCTAATGGCGTTAAACGATTAATTTCATTCTTCAATTTTTCTCTATTATCAAAATGATAAAATGCCGATGCCTTTGCGACAGGACAACTATTTAACGTGACAAGAGCAATATTGATATTAGGTTGTATTTTATCAATACTGGATAACGCAACTTGCTTACTACTCGATAGTCGATTCGGTAATCGGGTCATTCTTTCTTCATATTGCTTGGCTTCTTCGAAAGTAAGACGATCAATCCCATTTGACAAATATTTTTCAATTTCTGCTTGAGGTTCAGTAAGCGTTAAATACATCGAAGCGGAGTTATCAAATATCATCACCATTTTAGAGGTTTGCTCGTTTTTTTGGATTTCTTCCTGTGAAATACAGCTAATTACTTCAGAAGTGGAATTGTTTGAGGTCGTTGGTGGTAATAGTTCAGCAATAGGTACGGGGGCTTTATCTATTGTATATAAATAATATAGATATCCAAGTAACCCGACAAAAGCAAGTGCTAAGGTCAAAAACCACCACCTACGCCAAAATGATTTTGTTGTCTTGACAGGAAGGGCTGGAGCCACTTCATTAGTCAGGATTGGCTCATCAAAATGATGAACAATCACAGGTTCATTATTAATGACATAAATCACATTACCTAAACTTCTCATTCTCGGTAACCAAGCCGAAATCAGAGTTTGTTGATCTTCCGTTAATGATTTGATTTTGATAGTATTTTCAATATCATTTAAACGTGTTTGAAGTGTTTTTTCAATCTGCTTTTTATCTGCTTCATTAATAATATCTTCAATGGCAACGGGTTGACCTTCAAGATGCGTATACCAACCAAGATAATGATCGCCTTCAATTAATCTCGGTATTGCTAAAATCGAAAAACTACGTTCGCTAACATTAGGCTTTAACAATTGTAAAACTGAATTATATTGATCAAATAACGAGATTTTATCTAAATCATTAGGATCAAATAACATTCTGGTTATACGTTGCATTGCTAATTTGTTTCCTTATGTTAAACATCGCTTTTGCTAACTATTGATATAATGAATACGCAAATTTAGATATTCAAAGCTTTCTGTAATTGTTGAAGTTTTTTATTTAATTTATCTAACTCAACTTTCTTTTCAATTTCTGAAGAATTTGAATTATTCACTTGCTTAAGTTGTTTTTCAATATCATCGACTTGTGCTTGCAAGTCTGCGCGATCTTTCGCTTTTTCTTTAATTTCGTTGGTTAAACTCGTTAAATCATCTTTCAATTTTTGTTGTTGTGCTTGCTTTTGCTTAATACTTAAGGCAGTGTCATTTTTCTGTCTTTCTATATTGGCATAGATCGCTTTAAATTGTTGATTTGCCTTTTTTTCATCTTCTAAAATTTGCTGTTTTTGATCAATTCGGGCTTGATAGTTGCCAGAATAATGACAACTTATCTTATCAAAAAAACCGATATTCGTATTCGTTGGATCACACTGTTCGGTTGTGGTTGAACAGCCCATTAACAACAAAATAGGGCTGAATAATATAAGGTATCTTTTTTTCATCATTAGCTCACCTGTACTGCTGAACGTTGTTGACTTACCACATTAATTTGTTTTTCAAGTAATGCTATCTGTTTATGAAGCTGATTAATTTGTTTATCTAATTTTGACATATTAATCCCTGATTGTTTTTCCCTTGCTGAAAGCATAACCCAATCACTTTCAATGCCTTTCATACGATCTAATTTGTCAGTTAAGTAAGCAATATTTGCATCGATTTGCTTCAACTCATTTTTAATCTGTCTTTTACTCAACGTTTTATTTTCAATCTGACTATTTAACACTTTCAAAGTTGCTAAATTTTTATCCAATACGGCTTGCGCATTTTGAGTGACAGCTTGTACTTCCATATTATTTTGCTGAATATCATAAATATAAGCATCAATGCGCATTTCTTCATCTGCATACTCAGCACGCTTAGAATCAAGATAATAATTAGCGCCCATTAATACACCACACCCTACCGCTGCTGTAGCCAGACAAACACCCGGTTTTCCGCCAACTAAAATACAGCTAAGACCAGAAAATCCTGCACCAACGACACACGGTTGCCAGGCTGATTTACTAAAAAATTGAGATGTATTACTATTGGTTAATGCAGGATCAACGTCTTTAGTTCTCCACCCTGATGATTGACATCCAGTTAAGACAACAGATAAACATAATGTTATTATGACAACTATTTTTTTCATTATTTCCTTCCTTTAATTTCATTGCAGGTTTGTAACCAAACTGATTGTTCTATTTTACCCGATACAATGTATTGATTGATATGTTTTAAATAGAGCTTTAAATAATCGCTCATATTTGCCTTTCCACTACTTTGTAAAATAAATTGTGTTGCTTTAGCTTGTTCATTAATTGTGTTTTTTTCGTAATTTGATGCAGTGCTAACAATAGTATCAGCATAATATTTTAATATAAAATTGCGTGCATTTCTTGAATCAATGACAACTTGATTTAAATTATTTAACTTTGTTTTAGAACACATATCTGTACTCTCTAGCTCACTTGAGTCACTTGCATCACAAATTTCATTAATCATTGTATTATATAAATTATTATTATATTCATATTTATCATTAAGATCAGAGACATTCGCACATAAAAAAGCCCCCAATTGTAAGGCAGATTGAATGGAACGATCTCGCTGCTCATCCCGTGACTGGTTCGCACTTCGTAAAAGTAGATTAAGTTGATTTAACTCTTTTTTAGTTTTTTCATCTTCAACTTGTTTAGTAATTTTTTCCAGTTCATTCACCACATTGTTATCATTTGACGATTCGACTTCATTACCAAGTTCGTTCCACTGTTTTTCTAATTCTTTAATCGAAACTTTAGAGTGCATAACTTCAGTGGTATACACTAAACGAAATCCAACATCTTTGCTTTGATAAGCACCTTTATTATCATAGTAAGGCTTTTCACTACGAAAGGCAGTTGTTATTGAAGATTCAGGAGTCAAATAACTACCGCCCCGAATAATCATGCCTCCTGGTTGTCCATGATAACGATCTAATTTATTCATTCTAAATGAATCAAACATCATTTCACTGGCATTACCTAAAATATCATAAAGATCCAGTGGATTAGGAGCTAACCGACCAATAAGTTGTAATTTTCCATTGGCTGACTTTGCCCCTGAAAACCATGCATAGTTTTCCAAACCACTCGTAATAGGAAAAACTGTCTCGCGAAATTCAGATTCAGTGACTTTCATGCCACCCCGTGCAGCGTACTCCCATTCGGTATTCGTTGGCAAACGTACATAGCCTTTTGGCAACGCTTTTAATTGAGATTGGTTTTCCAGTAACCATTGGTTATATTTATTACTAAATGCAATAGCATCAAACCAACTAATATTAGTCACAGGGAAAATCAAACTCACTTTAGCCGTTGGACAAGTATCATTCATCACCGCTTGATATTGTAGTGCTGTAATTTCATATTTACCGATTAAATAATACCTTTCTTCGTTTTCATTAGAAAAGCTACCAGAAATATAATTAGGTGTTGCGTATTCAGCAAAACCTAACTCTTTTTGATTACTGCCTAAAATTACTTTTACATCATCAAGTGGTTTATTGGTAGGCGTAAATACCCTTTTCATCACCAAACGCCCATCACAAGGCATCGGCAAAATCACATCATCACTGGCAGGTTTAGGATTATAAAACTTACTCTCCCAAGGCTCAGCATAACTGCATAAAGGGATAAAACTTAAGATTAGTCCCCAATAATGCCATTTTTTATGATTATACTTCGCGCAAGCTTTCTGCTGGCTGAATCTTAACAGCACGTCGACCTCCTACCGTTACTACAATAGCTGATATCAATAAAGTAAGTAAAAATGCGATAATAAAATGATAAAATTGTAATTGGCTAACTACTGGATGTGAAACTAAATTTTTACCTAACACAAAATTAAAGGCATAGTTGCCAAATAAAAAAAGTAGGCAAGAAATAAAAAATGCCAAACAACTTAGCATCATGGCTTGATTCATTAAATAAAGCATAATCCCTTTTGATTTAAATCCAAGTAATCGCATCAAAGCGATATCTTTGCGTTTACGTTCAATATTAGATAGAAATGATCCTGTAAAAGATAGAATACACCCTAATACAGCCGTTATTGCAATGACACTAAATATAAAATTGAGAACCCGATCTATCGCTTGCATATTTTCTATCGCATTAGCTTGAGTACGTGTTTCAATATTTTGTTGACGTAGTTTATAAGACAAAGGCGCTACATCATCAAGTGACCTTGCATAAATACGTGCTCTGGCAAATGAGTTATGTTCTGGCGGATTAACAAGCCCTGTGGTTGATTGAAAAATATTTATTTGATAACCATCATAAAAATGTTCCATATCAATTAAAAGCGCTAAAGACACAAATGCGGCAGCCCGACTATAATAAATTTCGGGAATCACTCCGATGATCTCTAACTCGACTATACCTTTTTCCAGTTTGCCATCGAGTTGCCTTGTCACAACCATTTTTACTTTATCACCAACCTTTGCCTGCATTTTTTCTGCGGCTAAAGCGGATATTAAAATCTGTTGTTCATGATGCAAGAGCGGTAAACTTTGGGTTATAGGATCACCTTTAGCTGTCGGAATAATTTCAGCATTATTAACAAAATGACGATTATCTTTCATTAAATCAGCTTGAGTATTAAGAGAACGTGTCAACGGAACCACAAACGCTGTTTCAGGTTGTTGGGCAATCCATTCAAACATTGAATGATCTAACTGTAAATTACCCACAATTTTAACTTCTAAATTTTGCGGATCATTAAGTAACTGCTGGCGAAGCTGTGAAACAACACCATATTTTAAGCTAAAGAGTAGCAACAGTGGGGTAATTACCGAGATCACCGATGCAATAATACAAAATGAAACCTTCTTGTCGTACCATAAATCCGACAAAGATAACCGAGTAATAAGCCGCCATTTCGATAATAATGTGATCATCGCTTATACCTCATCTTGTAAGGGTAAAAATTCGGATGAATGGGAAGAGGTAATTTGAGACGTTAAAGTAAATAATCCTTTATCAGCAATACGTTGCCAATCATGGGTCACAATCAAGGCAGCAATATTATCCTGCTGAGCTTGCTCAATAATTAAATCAAATAATAAATTGGCATTATAAGGATCAAGCGCTGAAGTCGGTTCATCAGCCAATAATAGTGCAGGTTTATGGATAATTGAACGAATAAAAGAAGCTCGCTGTCTTTCACCAATCGAGAGTTGTTTAGGATATTTACTTAACAAGTGTGAAATACTCAACTTTTGTACTAAATAATCAAATCGTTGTTTATCCACCTTTTTTTGTAACACATTTACTGAAAGCAAAATATTATCATGCACCGTTAAAAAAGGGAGTAATCCGCCGGTTTGCAACATAAAGCCCAAATAATTTGCGCGCATATCCGCTAACTTATCCAGTTTATCGTGTTGGATTAGTTGAGCAATATCAACGTCACCATTATCCATAGTAAGATTGTAGCAACCAATATGGTCAGGCTTTAGGATCATACCTATCATTTCAAGTAATGTGCTTTTACCCGAACCGCTATCACCTCGAATAATAACCACCTCACCCGCTTTAACGGTCAGCGCAGGAAGGTTAACACTAAAAAAAGATTTACCAGTTGAGCGCGTGATGGCAAGTTTTTTTATCGTTAGCATCTGTTTACGGTAACATCTCTAAAGGAATAGGATAAACATTTTCACGAGGATCACTACCTTCCGCTAATGAAATCCAACGATCAACATCCGCATTACATTTCTGATAATAACGAATTTTACTATTTAAATTACGAATAAATTTTTCTTGCTCAAGACCACTCATACTTTTCCACGTCTCTTGATCCAACCCCGTTACATCGCTTTTATAAGGGATATTATCCAAATATTCCCCAAGTAACCCCAAATCGGCAATTTTTGTGACTGCGTTCGATTTTAATTTACTTGGGTCTTGCCCCATAGCAGCAGCAACCGATCGTAGCTGCGAAAACATATCATCGGCAGAAATTAATCCATCATTTGCTGCATTGGCGATTTTACTAACAATATCGCTTAAATCACTTAATTGAGATTTAGTTAATAAGATTCGAGGTTCAGCTGTTGGAATAGTGGGTTTAATAAAATCTTTATCAGCAATCCACGCTTTGAAGACCGAAGGCGCTTTAGACCCATTAGTTTCACCTAAATAAGCCAACTGCATAGCTTTACCCAGTAATAATGCATCATTTAACATATCGGCATTACTATCTTTAGCATTAATCGCATTACCTATTGACGCTTCACCTTTATAAGCAAGTTTCACTTGCTCGGCTAAGGCTTTGGCTAAAGAGTCAACTTTTTGACCAAACTCATTCACATTACCGGCATTAACAGGGTAGTAAAGTGATTTATGAATAAAATCATTGTACGTTAAATCAGAATACTGCGTCGCAGCAATTTGGTGATCTTTTTCGCCACTTGACGTTTTTAAATGTAATGCATAAATCGCAACCCCTTTATGCTGTGCTTCAAGCCTTAATTGCGCAGCATCCATACCGGTGCTTGAAAGTTTATCATCCCCCGGAATTGCACTTGCATCCGTAATAAGAATCATATAACGCGCACCAAAACTGTTCCAATTAATATCATTCAACGCTTGTGCAACCCCCGCAAATGAATCTTCGGCAAAATAAGCCGTTGATACCGAGGCTTGTTTAAGTGATGCACTGAGTTTTTTAAAATCTTCACGATTTTTTACTTGGTTTGGATCGGCAAAAACTTTTGTCACAAATTCAAGTTTATCGGATGCGGTTAAACTTGATCGAAACGACACCAAGCCAAATTTAACTTGATCTTGTAACTTCTCTTTTTCAATATGCTGATAAACGCGTTCAACGGCCTCTTTGGTTCTTGAAATATACGGATCCATGGAAATCGTTGAGTCTATCACAAACACAATTGCAGCTTTAAAAGGAGCGACTTGATTAGTACTATCATCTGTTTTTTGAGTGGTAGTGGATGACTTAATGTTCTGAGTTGTTGCCACTAATTTATCTTGTTTACTGACAGAGGCGACTTCTAATATACGCTCATAAAACCCTTGTCCATTCATGACCTCTTCACCTTGTAAAATAGGTAATAAATAGAAGTTATTTTTAAAATCAACAAATTCCGCCGGCTCTTGAGCGATAACTTTTGGCGAAGTTTGGTTAACGTTTAATGCCTCACGAATGGGTTTTAATAATGTTTCTGGATGTTCAGAATCAACAATTGCCGTGAGTGAATCTTTATCTTTAAAAAATAGCAAAGGATCACGTTCAACCGGATTAGTAAAAACCAAGGTCATTTGCATATTCCATTCAATTGCGCATGAGCCATTAATCCAACCTACCGTTTTTCCATAGGAATCAGGCCCAACACTTAACCATTCTTGGTTATTATGATTTTTACGTTCATAAACATAATAGCGAGAAAATGCAGGAACTTGCTGTCCTGTAACCTCGCTAATATCTTTTTTTAACTCACACGTTGGCGTACTTAGTACGCGTTGATACAGTGTTGTTTTACCTTGCTGTTTAAGTGGTTCATTGGCAAAACTTATCAAGGGTAAACAAGTTAAGCTCAATACAAACATAATTTTTGAGATAGCTAAATTTTCCATTTTTGTTCCTACCTACTTTTGTAGCTCAGCTAACCGTGCTTTTACGTCTTTATTATCGGGATCATTATTCAATGCGGTTTCGTACCAATAAATAGCCGTTTCTTTATCAGCTTCAAAACAGCTATTAGCTTGATAATACTTTTCGTCATATTCTTTGGCATACAAAATGGCAATGGTTGAATTTACTTGTGATTGATTAGCATATAACCGCTGAGCAATATTACATTTTTTTGCTTTTTTAGCATCATTGATCAACTGAATAATCATTGGAGTTAGTGGTTTAGTTTGCAAACATTTTTGAATAAAAGTGAGATCATCATCACCTACTTGACTTAAACTACATTGACCTAACATAGCCGGTTCAGCGTCTTTAGCTTGTTGATTTTGGAAGAATAGAAAATACCAAATTGCGATACCCATAACAATTAACAGTAAAATAGCAATGATCAAGCCGAATATTAAACCTGATTTTCTTTTTTGTTTAATCGGTTGTGTCAACGTCTCATCCGTTACAGTTTCAGATGTGGGTACGGATGTAACGACTTCCTCAACGACGGGTTCAACAGGTTCTTCGATTTCAGGCTCGTAAATGGTTTGTGTTTCGCCATCCATTTTTTCGTCATCGGGGATTACATCTACACACTCCTCAGGTTCAAGATGCGTATCAGACGTAGTAGTAACCGTGTTTAATGCAGCTGACGTCATCACACCATCAGCTATGTTAATGACGCCTCGGTCACTGTAATTTTCGTTTTGCTTATCACGAATCTGTACCAAAAATCGTGCAGTACTTTCTTGAGTTAATAACGAATCAACCAGCCATTCACCAACAAGCCCGGTTAACTGTTCATGTTCGACAGTCATATCAGCCAACGTATGCCAACTTTTTTCTGGACTCCATTGATTTAATCCAGACAAATAATAACTATCCTGATTACGTTGAATCAATATTTCAATATCAGCACTACCATTCCATTTATATGCCAAAAATTTAGCTATACCTGGTTTATAACCATTTAATTCGATTCTTAATGCCATAATGTCCTCTATCCTGTCACTTCACTTTGTTATTGCATTAATTTACAAGAAATCATCCAATTTAATTTGTGATTGTTTAAAACATGCCAAAATCTCACCCAGACGACTATTTTGTTCCTGACTTATTTCCCGTCCGGCATGATGTCCGACATTTTCTTGTGCAAGCGTAGCAAAAGCTATAAACCAATCAAATATCGCAAATTGAGAATAATTTTTAGTATTATTATCCAATTTTGGCAACTGGTGAGATGATTGCATAACAAACTCATTTAACGGTGATGCAAATATACGCTTGCCATGATTAACACGACTCATTGGAATGTTATCCACCTGACCTTCAATAAAACCTAACCACGCAATATAATCAGATAATTGAGTATGAATTGTACTTATCTGTCTTGATTCAAGATCATCACGTTTACTGCCAGTATTTTCGTTATTTAAGATTTTTTCGGTTAAATTTTGTTCAATCTTCAAACGATTGGCTCCTGTAATAAGCTCTTCAACAATAAAAGATAATGATTTTTGGCTTAAACCAAAAAACTGTAAAATATGCTGATCCAGCACGATATTTCTTAAGTGCTCTAACCAAGTTGTAAAAACACTCTTAGCAAATTTAGATTCAGTCGGCAAAGTCACTGCTGGCTTACTGGTTAAATTGCTATTCATGTCCGAAAAAAGGTCAAATTCAGTATTAAAGCCAAAATCATTGGATAAATTGCCGACTAAATTATCATCATTATCTTTAGCTATCTGGTTTTCTACATGGTTGGAATGATACAAAGCTCGAATTGTTTGATCCGGCAATTCTAAAGTTTTGAGTAATTCACCTAATAACAATGCTTTACCCTGCAACTCTTTCACCACATCTGCGATAACGTGTTTTTTCTTACCAAGTTCTTCATCACTACCAGCTTGGTACCACGTATCAAAACGCATATTTGTGATGTAATCAATTTTTTCATTTAATTGCTCAACAATACGTTGTTGTTTTACTTCAGTAATCGCTACTTTTTCTAAATATTGACTAATTCGACCTATACCGCCATCGTTAAGTTTAAGCATGGCATCCCACGCTTCTTTTGGTTGAGATACATATTCTTGAACATCAACATTGTCGATAAAAGTCTTTTTTAATACGTCCATTTTAGTCTGATAATTCTCATTATGAGACAGTTCTTGGCGTGAAGAAGGATCGACATTTAAAAACGGTACATCAAAACCAGGTTTACGAACCAAATAAACATTGTTGAATTTCTGATTATTTGACCAATTCATTAGCCAATCATAACTTCCAAAACGTTCTAAAATAGTTTGTTGTAATAATCCACCTTTACCCCAACTATTTTTAAGATTATCTTCCGACAAGGTCAACGATGTACATATCCGTTTATCAAACATGGTAATCGCCCACAACAAGCCAACTTCTTTGGTTGCTCGCTTTTCAGGTGTTTCACCTTGTGTTTTACCGATCCACCGTTCAAGCACCGGCCCAACATCATTCACATCAGATTGCTTATCAGAAGGTGTACAAACCACTAATACATTCATCTCTTGGCTATCGGTATACTTTTCAAATAAGTAGGCAACTTTACCCCGTAATAATAGTTGAGAAATGGGATTACCTTCTTTAACATCTGAAATCGAGATTAAATTCAAGCGTCCTCGATATCCCGGAAAATCAAGCAAATCAACTTTTTCAAATGTTGAAACTCGCGTTTTGTTCACTAATGGAAAAATTAATTCCGCTGTTAAAAAAGCCAGTTGCGCCAAAGATAAATCCGTTGGTTTACCGTTAATAGGCGTTATCGTAACCGATGAATCTTTATCGGTGTTTAATCGCTCTAAGATGTCTACATTCATAATACTGTCAATTTGCGATTTAGTACCATTTTGCTCTTTAATCAAAACAGTTAACGGCGCATACACAGTTTCAGCATGATGTAAACGAGATAACGTATTAGCAAGCTGAATATAGATTGTTGTTAGCTCTGCAATTCCACCCCATAATACCGCAAACAGCTCGCCTCGTTCAGAAACAGATAGATAAGGAAGTAAATGTACTGCTTTTTCCCAATATCCCCCTTTTAATCCTTCTAAAGCGTTGCCGAAATTTTCAGACAAATAATCGTAAAGTTCAACGATATCATCTTCCGATATACCGCCGACATAACTGGTTTGTTTTTTATTTTCCAACCGTTGGATTAACTGATTTAATTGTGAAAATTCAATTTTATTAGAGACTTTTTGCTGGTCAAAATCTTTAAAAAAAGCATTAATTAATATTTTGACAATTTCTATCTCTCTAAACAATTTTAACTCTAACGGATAGTTGGCAATTCCACCCTTAGCGGTTCGACTAAAACGCGTGACTAAACCTGTCGCTTCTTTACCACTTCCTACCGGATTGACATGATCGATAAAATCTAAAATTTGGTTATCGACAACCGTTTCAAGTTTGCCATTATCTCCTGCGGCAAGTGCCGAAATCAGGTATGATTTTCCTGCTTGAGAAAGTCCAAAAAAACCGACCGCAACCGATTTGGTAGAGACCTCACCTAATCGTTTAGCGCTATTACGCAAACGGCGTAAATCAAGAATTAAATTATCTGCTTCACTATTTAAACGTTTGGATGAATGACGTGTTTGATTAACCCATTCAATTGCTTCTGCTGATGCATGGTAAACGTGTTCCCAAGATTTAGGCAGTTGTTCATTTATGTTATTCATCGTTTTATCATTCCACTATCAAGCCAATATTGGGTACTGATTAAACCGGAGTTAACCATTGTATTTAAACTCAGTTTAACATCTTGGTTTTTATTGCAAGCTCGTCCATCAGATGCTTTTATGTCTTTAATATAAAAATTCTCGACCATTTTTTGCCTATTTTTAATACCTAAGGTCACTTCAAGTACCACGCCTTGAGCACTTAAACGCCGAGCAACATCGCCGTTTTCAATGGTCAAAATATAGATCGGAGAAGCCGGCCAGCGATCAACTTCAAGTTGTTTAAAACCTAGCCTTGTTGTACCTCGTATTTCAAAAGACAGATCAGGAAAATCATAATCAGGATCATCTAAATTTATATCTCGGTAATAGACATTTTCATTTTTAATCATGTTTAAATTATCCAACAATCCAATGTATTTGACTGTTGAATAAAGATCCATATTTGTTGATCTAAAATAGAAGTTAGGTAGCCTTAAATTCTTACTTAAGAAGCAAAGCATAGCGCCTACAGCAGCGGTGGTTTTAGGATCATCAATGCGTTCTTGTTTATGGAATGGATACCATCCGCCCGTATAATAACCATGGAGTGGCAAGATTCGCCCTGCAGGGATAGATAAACGAGATCGAAAATAACTTTGAATACCCGGTAAGCGTGAAGGGCGTCCAGTTAATAACAGCACATCACATTGATAACAACTGATGATTTCGGACAATGCGTCAAACGTTTTACAAATATTGTAATAATCACCACGTATAAACAGGTAATGAATTCGTTTGAGATTAATCTCAATATTCAAATTAAGCACTGAAAAGTCAGGATTATTTAATGCGCGCTTGATTGGCTCATTAATAAAATTCAGCACACTATCAGTCATAGCATGATGCTCTAATAATTCTTTAAAACTTGCGCTAAATACCTGCTGTTCACTATGTAAAGGATCGTAAAGTTCATACTCTTTCAAGATCCGCAAACCTATCGGCGTAAACAGTTGTAATGTCAGTTGTTGACGTAAAACCGCATCTTGAATAGAAAGTTGTTGTGAACCAATAATCGTTGACAAGATTGGGCTTGGATCAGCAAGTCCTGCCTGCTTTAAGCCGTTGGTTAACGAGGTTAAAACAATATCTTGAATAATATCAAGTAAAATATCATCACCCGCTACTTTAAAACCATCACGAAAACGCTGACTTGGAACAATATAGGCATTACTACTGTTTTGTTGCCCGTTTGCACCATAATCTAAATGGTAATCGTTGATGACTAAATCGGTTGTACCCCCACCGATATCCACCGTCGCAATGGTAACTTTTTGCTTATTGGTTTTGTCAGGTCGAACAATTGAAGCAATAAATTCTTCACTACGTCCGTTAAAATTATTTTGTGTTTCATTGAAAAGATAAACAACTTGACCACAGGTTGCTTCATCCCATTGAATATAAACTTCCGGTATGTTTGGCCAAATATGTTTAAGTTCTTCCGGATGAGTAAAATCAATATTATCATCCGAATTATCCCAACCTAAACTTTTCCAAACAAGTCCAATAGCTTGATACACACAACTTTTAAATATCGCTTGCTCGGGTTTTGGCATAGCGGGCGGAATCGTTAAGATAATTGAACGTAAATTACGTGGCGTTTTAGCATGTTCAAGTTTATTACGTTGCGCAACGCTATTAATCTGCATCAAAGCATGCATCAATACTTCGCATAACATAAACGTCATGAGCGAACTACGTGAATATTTAGGGTGGAATACCGGTATTTTACGATCATATTCTTCTTGAATATTGCTATTAAGAATATGTAGAGCTTCACCATATTCATTAATTAAATTTGAAAAAGGCTCTGCCGTTGCAAAAGGTTCATGATCGCTTTTTACATAATAAGAGTTAAAACGCCAACCTTGTTCGTACTTATCTTGATCCCATAAATAACGTTTCGGACTTGAAAGCCCGGTTGCACCTTCGTTGCCTTCACGGCGACTAGCTAAGCGGCTTGCTTCTTTACCGACACGAACAATACTAGGCCAACGGAAGGTATCTCGTCGACCACTCTGTAGCGAAAAGTGTTCTTTACCAAAAAAGGTTTGTGCAAATTCAACTCGACTTTCAAATGGTTCGTTATAGATATATTCAGGTCTGGTTAGATCGCGTATCTCCAATTCATAGCGATGATTAAGGCTGTCTTTATCTTGAACATGATCTTCAATCAAAATGCCACAAGTTCGTGAATTACCCACATCTAAAATCATATCGACAGGAATCGATTTCACAATATCATTTTTATTGTTAGAAACAATTTTAATGGTTGGTAGATTTAATGTTTCACCGAGCAAATTAATGATATTAAGATAGTGCCCATAATAAGCCTTATTATTCATTTCTTGCTGGATATCATCCTTATGCATCTTTAAGCGTTCAGGTTGCTGCGCTAATTCTTCAAACAGATCGATTAACCAACTGGAAATCCATTTGAGTTCTAAAAACCATGACACATGATCAGAGCGGTGCGCCAGACTAAAAATCGCACCTGTCATTACGTCATTTTCAGTTGGAGCAAGATAAGCAACATCATCCAAATTAGCAAAGATTTTAGTGTCAAACGCAAATGTTATACGATGCGTATTACCATCGGGATCTTCACCCTGAGGAATACTGACAATTCTTACTCTGCTCCAGTTATGAGGACCTTTATCAAATCGTTCTGGAGGAATCGACCGTAAAACAGGAATCGGTAACCAAACACCGTCATACAATTTTAGGGATTGATCGACACTAATTTCTTGTGTGGGGGTAACCGCAAAAGTGGGGTTGTCAGGACTAAAAAATTGACCATTTTCGACATCTTCTAGTAATCGAATCAATGCACCACTTTCGGACGGATCAATAAAGCACCCATTCGCTTTATTGCGCCATTGGCTGTCTTTCCAATCTATTTTAAGTGCAAAATCAAGAAACTGAATACCACTGTTCATGATAAGAGTCACTTCTTGACCATAATTGCGTAATTCTGGAAGCATATACTACCCTATTGTTTTTTCATCGTTAACGGGAACGATGTACCATTATTATAATTTCCCTTACAATCAGTTTGATTGTTACTGTTTGTTGAGCACTCTATTTTCGGTAATTGATATTTTGTATTATCGCTACAAAGCGCTTCAGTATTACTCTTTATACTTAAATTTGAGTTTTGAAAACCACTACCAACTTTACCGACACATTTCACACCATCACTACGTATTACCGTAACTTCACCATTTCCTTGATCAAAACTGTAGTTTAAACGTAATGGTTTACCCGTTGATTTATCTTGGATTCCACCACCTACTGTCCATTGTCCATTAAGAAAATCCATAGAACCTTGCTTAATTGCATCTAGTGGTACACTTAAATTTTGGGATTGTGTAGCGTTATTGGTATCCATAGCTGCTGTGTTTTGATTCTGGTTTTCATTCTGATTAGTGTTATCAACATCAGAAGTCGTACCTGCATTATCAGGCGTTATGTCATGAATTGGCGGATTATCATCACCTGCACCATGACTATCGACAGGTAATGTGGTAGGCGTGTTGAGCGTATCAGTCACATCAATGTTACCTTCTGTAACAGTTGTACCAATTACGTCATTACGATTGTCAGTATTTAACACCGAATCATGATTTATGTTAGTACCCACCGATCTATGGATAACATTCACATCACGAATAGGATCCTCACCTTTTTTATCTTCTGGTTTTTTGTCCCGATCAGTCTCAACCGGTACATTCACCGCATTATCGACTGACAATGGCGGTGTAATTGATGATTCAGGGTGATAAAAGCACCCTCGTAATAAAAACAGTAGTAATAATAACAATAATAGTGGCAACAGCATTAATAACCACATCCACCAACGTTTCCACCAAGGACGTTTAGACGTTATCGGGGGGTCAATTTGTTCAGTAACATAAGGTGCTGTGCTTTCTGATTGTTCTAAACATTTGAAAGGTGATTGGGTTAGTTGAGTTTGTGGATTAATAAATCCCCAAAAAGTAATAACAGGCTTGCCATTAACGATATAAATATATTCATTGCTTGGAAACCGAATCGCCATAAGATTTGGTTCTTGGCTGTCCTCACGGTGATTAGGATCATAAATTAGGCGGCTAAATAGCAATTGATCGCCTTCAAGGTTTGGATTATTAGCTAATTGTTTGCCTAGCTCAACTACCTTTTGTTCAAATGCTGCCAACAATTGAAGCGCTGATTGTTGTTCTGATTCGCTGGCAGATGACCAAGGCACAATATCATATTGAACCGAATCAAAAGGTATATACCAATCAACCCTATTTCCTTGATCATTACGTTGTGGAATGGCTAAATAGTCGGCATATTGTTTACCTATTTTTACTCTGAACATTTCACGAATTTGGGTTGCCACTAAGTAAGCAGCTTTACCGTCATGCCCAAGCATTTTAAAATCTTTAATATCACCAGTTCTAAGTAGTGTATTTGCCATACTGACCTTTCCATTCCATTATCATATGATATTTTTGTAATCTTTTAATTCTAACAGAAAAATCCAGCTGTTGTAATTGGTATCTATAGGATAAGTTAAGATTTTTTTACTTTATTTTTTACATACTGCAAAATTACCTTACCATAATCGTCATTTTAAAAACATATCATCAGTCAATACTCGTAATGGTTGCATATCACTATCTCCCCGAATGACTAAGGATGGATCAGAACGTAAACACGTTCCCCCATAATGTCCGCCGACAGTGAAAGTACAGATTTGCAAATAACGATCATCGACTTTCGGTAAACACCACAATTCTTGATAGATGTTTTCTTGTTTAGCAAATTTACCGACTGTTTTCCCCAAAATGGTTTCTTTGCTGCTGACTAATTGAATATCACTCCCCCGACGCCCTGCAATCGGCTTAACGGCATACCCCTTTTTCTCTAAACTTGTATTAAGTTCAAATGTAGACTCTAATAAATAACGATGATTAGGAAATAGAGACCACAGCACCGGTAAAATCGCTTTATTGCTTGGAATAACTGTCCATAAAGGTTCAAATACAGTGACTTCGGGACGTAAAAGAACGTCTATCAACCTTACCGCATTTTCTGGATGCCAAGTCCGGATTGGTAATCCGGCTATTTGGGCTTCACTTTCTTGACGAAGTTGTTCTAATACGGTTTCCCATGCCCATGTTTTCCAGACACAGGTTACTTGACGATCTTCATCATCAACTAATCGACCGCGTTTATCCCATTTTAAGCCACTCAAACCTCGTAAAATTTTGCTCTTAAATCCTGCTTGTGTTAGGGCTTTTTGCATAAATAAAGCATGATAATTTTCCTCATTATCATTATCTTGCATAATATGGATAAAAGCTTGTGCATCGCTATGCTTCCAACAACTCGCTAATGCGTTAAGCAACCCAGCACTAGGGTTTACGCCAACATTTAGCCCAGCTTGTATTGCCCAATTTTGTAGTATCTGTCCAGCTTCAGTATGACACGATGCCGAATCAGCATTATATTCATAAACTTTAAAGCCTCGTTCATCCATGCAAAAGTCTAGCCGACCGGTTATCATTTGATAACGTCGTTGTTGCCATGACAGTCGCAAACGTGGCCATAAAATTTCGGGGATATTAAAATTCATCAGCAAGTTATCATCTTTTAGTACTCTATCGGTTGCATGTAAATACATAAGATGTAACTCATTGGTCGCTCGAATAAGTTCTTGCTCGGCACTTTCAGAAATAGTGAAATATCGGTAGTGATCATCATGACTAATTGCATGCCCTGCCGCTTGGATATAAGCATTTTCTAAACTATCTTGCTCATTAAGCCAGTTAATATCAAATTGACCTTGATTTTCAATATGTTGACTATGAATAGCCAGTAAAGGCGCCGGTACGGTTGGTTGTGGTAGACTATATTGTGTATTTTCGGTTTGAATCATCCAACCTAATATGGTGGTATCGTCAAACGTATCATGTAACAAATAACCACTGTCGGTGACCGTCATCCTTAATTCACGAGTCCAATGTTGACCAATTGGTAATCGGGTATGAATAACATTTTGTTCAGCTATCCGAACTTTATCTTCAAAGACTTCGGTAATAATAGCAACATGACCCGTTCTATCGAAAACACCACCATCATCCCAAATAAGTAATGCGCCAGCTTCGGGTTTTTTCTTACCACCATTAGCAAAAGCTTGTAAAGGCAATATCGCTTCATTGATGACTTGTCTTAAGACACGAAGTGAAAAAATTTCATGAGCCATGCCGACATCAGTAAACACAATACCGTAATTAAGAAATAAAAAACGCCTTGCAAATTCAACGCATTGCCATTTATATCCCATATATTCATGCCCGGAATAACTTCGAAAAGAGGCATCATCAGGGTATTGAGTTGGGTCTAATGTTTCATAATCAGAAGAGTAAATGGCAACGCCACCTGGGGCATAACCTAACAATGTACCAAAAGGTTCTCTATCATCGGAGTGTGCTAACATATTTTTCAACCTTTTTTATAATTTATAGGATAATGCTAACTAAGCTGTGATAAAATTAATCTATCATAGATCAATTTGAATACTTTAAGAAGCGAAGTTTATGCTTGATCACTTGAAGAACATCAAAGCGCCTATATATGACTGTTATTCCTGGTAGTAATACCCCAAACATACCGATTACGTGAGAAACATAAAATTATGCAACAGAAAACAAATTTAAAAGAATTATTAGATTTTCCTTGTTCTTTTACTTATAAAGTCATGGGAGAAGCTAAACCAGAACTAGTTGATAAAGTCGTGTCCGTTATCCAACGTCACGCACCGGGTGATTACAGTCCGTCAATCAAACCTAGCAGTAAAGGGAATTATCATTCTGTGTCGATTACTATTAATGCAACACACATTGATCAGATTGAAAATTTATATAAAGAATTAGGTGAAATAGATATTGTAAGAATGGTTTTATAACACTTTACTTTTTCATCAATTTTTGTACAAAATAGAGCCTTGTTATTCCGACGAGGCTCAATCATGAAACCAGAAACCATTGCACTTCACACAGGTTATACCCCTGAACCCACTACTCATGCTGTTGCTGTTCCCATTTATCAAACAACCTCTTATGCTTTTGATGATACACAGCATGGCGCAGATTTATTTGATTTAAAAGTCGCTGGCAATATTTATACCCGTATTACCAACCCAACTAACGCCGTACTCGAAGCTCGAGTCGCTGCGCTTGAAGGTGGTATTGGTGCTTTAGCTGTTGCATCGGGCATGGCGGCTATCACTTATGCTATTCAAGCAATTACCTTTGCTGGCGAAAATATTGTTTCTGTTTCGCAATTATATGGCGGCACTTATAATTTATTTGCCCATACCTTACCTAATTTTGGTATTACAACCAAATTTGCACCTCATAATGATTTAGTGGCTATTGAACAGCAAATTGATGACAAAACCAAGGCCATATATTGCGAAAGTATTGGCAATCCTGCAGGTAATATTGTTGATTTAAGCCAACTTGCCGACATCGCACATCGGCATGGTATTCCGTTAATCGTCGACAATACCGTTGCCAGTCCTGCACTTTGCCGACCATTTGAATTTGGTGCTGATATTGTCGTGCATTCATTAACTAAATATATTGGTGGGCATGGTAATAGTCTTGGAGGAATCATCGTTGATTCAGGGCGGTTTCCGTGGAAAAAATATGCGGATAGATATCCAATGCTTAATCAACCAGACCCATCTTATCATGGTGTCTCTTATACGGATACCTTTGGTGATGCGGCTTACATTGCACGTTGTCGAGTAATCCCTTTACGCAATATGGGCGCTGCACTATCGCCATTTAATACTTTTTTGATACTACAAGGGCTTGAAACCCTTTCTTTGCGCATGGAACGCCACTGTCAAAATGCACTCAACGTTGCAAAATATCTAATCTCACACCCACAAGTTGAATGGGTTAACTATGCTGGTCTTAGCAATCATCCTGAACATGATTTAGCGGTAAAACAGATGGATAATCATTTACCTGCTGGCATTTTATCGTTTGGTATTAAAGGTGGAAAATCTGCAGGTGCTAAATTTATTGATGCACTAAAATTAATTATTCGTCTGGTCAATATAGGCGATACACGCTCATTAGCTTGTCACCCTGCATCAACTACGCATAGGCAACTTAATAATGAAGAACTGAAAAAGGCAGGAGTAAGCCAAGAAATGATTCGTTTGTCTATTGGGATAGAACATATTGATGATATTATTTCTGATTTAGCACAGGCATTAAAAGCGACACTATAATCAAATTCAAAAAGCCAGATAACAAATGTATAACTGGCTTTTTTAACAATCGATTAATTAATCTAAGATTTTAACAAGTTCGTTTGTCACATCAGATACAGATTGGGTACCATCAATGCGGTAGTATTTTGCACGACCTTCTTTCGCTTCATGTTGATAGTAATCAATTAAAGGTTTAGTTAATTGATGATATTCAACAAGGCGTTTACGGACTATCTCTTCATCATCATCTTTGCGAGTTGTTAAAGGTTCACCCGTAATATCGTCAACATTTTCTACTTTTGGTGGATTATGACGGACATGATAAACTCGTCCCGATGGCGCATGAATTCGGCGTCCACTCATTCGATCAATGATAACAGAATCAGGCACATCAAATTCAAGTATATAGTCAACATTAATACCTGCTGATTTCATAGCATCAGCTTGGGGTACAGTTCGAGGGAATCCGTCTAATAAAAACCCATTTGCACAATCATCTTGTGCAATACGTTCTTTCACTAATGCAATCACAAGTTCATCAGTAACAAGTTTACCGGCATCCATTAATTCTTTAGCCTGTTGACCAAGTGGCGTACCTGCTTTCACTGCTGCACGTAACATATCGCCGGTTGAAATTTGAGGAATACCATATTTTTTCATAATGAATTGTGCTTGAGTTCCTTTTCCCGCACCTGGTGCACCTAATAAAATAATACGCATGAAATAACCTCTTATGGTTTTTATATAGATAGATTTTCTATTCTGGTAAATATTGAAATATCACTTTACTGCTGGAAATTAATCCATCAGTTTGACAAATATAATTTATGGCACCACAGCCTTTGATCATTTGAGCAGGTTGATGACAAGTGGGGCAAATATAGTGTTCGATAAAATGTTGTTTGCAGTGAGCACAAACGTAATGCTGGGCAGACATAACATCCATTTTATGATGACATTTAGGGCACAAGCCTTCTTGACTTTGCCCTGCTATATTTTTTTTTGACATAAACTATTTACGACCTCTAACGTGTTTCATCAATCGACGTCGTTTACGTTGTTGTGATGCCGTTAAACTATTTTTTCGACCTTCAAAAGGATTCGCCCCTTCTTTAAATTGAATTCGAATCGGCGTTCCCATAATTTTTAATGAGCGTCTAAAATAGTTCATTAAATATCGTTTATAAGAATCGGGAAGATCTTCAACTTGATTTCCGTGAACAACCACAATAGGTGGATTGTAGCCTCCAGCATGGGCATATTTGAGTTTTACTCGACGTCCACGAACGAGAGGTGGTTGGTGATCGTCTTGTGCCATTTGCATAATTTTGGTTAATAATGCAGTATTTACCCGACGGGTTGCACATTCATAAGCTTCTTGAATTGAATCGAATAAATTACCCACACCACTACCATGTAAAGCCGAAATAAAATGCAAACGGGCAAAATCAATAAAATCAAGTCGGTCATCTAGTGTTGCTTTAACTTGCTCTTTGATGTCTTGTGATAACCCATCCCATTTATTGACAGCAATAACAAGTGAACGCCCACTATTGATGATAAAGCCGAGTAATGATAAATCCTGATCTGAGATACCTTCTCTGGCATCAATCACCAATATGACAACATTTGCATCTTCAATCGCTTGTAATGTTTTAATCACTGAAAACTTTTCGACAGTTTGCGTTACCTTACCACGTTTACGCACCCCTGCAGTATCAATTAAAACATATTCTCGTTCGTCACGAGTCATTGGTATATAGATACTATCTCGAGTTGTACCTGGCATATCATAAACCACAACCCGTTCTTCACCTAAAATTCGGTTAGTTAGTGTTGACTTACCTACATTTGGACGCCCGACAATAGCCACTTTAATCGGTTGATTAATCAGTGATTCAACATCATCTTCGTCAACATCGTCATAAGATTCTGATAAATCTGGTGGCAATTGGTCTTCATTAAAGTCATCTTCATCGTGATCTTTAAATTGGAAAATAGGTTCCAACGCCGTTTCAATCAAAGAACTGACACCACGTCCATGACTTGCCGCTATGGGGTGGATATCGCCTAAACCTAATGAGTAAAAATCTGAGATAGCCGTATCAGCATCAATACCATCAATCTTATTGGCAACTAAAAAAGTAGCCTTTTGACGAGAACGCAAGTGTTTAGCTATCGCATGATCTGCCGGCATAGCACCCGCTCTTGCATCGACTAAAAACAGAACAATATCGGCTTCTTCGATAGCTTGTAAGGATTGGTCAGCCATAAAGCTTTCAACCCCTTCTTCGGTGCCATCAATACCACCCGTATCAATTACTATGTATTCATGGCCCTTGATTTCAGCTCGTCCATACTTACGATCACGGGTTAATCCAGGAAAATCTGCGACTAACGCATCACGTGTTCTTGTTAACCGATTAAATAAAGTTGATTTTCCAACATTTGGACGACCAACTAGTGCTACAACAGGTACCATGTTTATTCTCTAATTACTTAAATTTTTTGTGAAAGCGTAAATATCACCATTTTTGACTTGAACAATCAGTTTATTGTCAACCACCAATGGTTTAGCGATTATTCCGCTACTACTTACTTCTATTTTATTTACAAGTTCACCTGTTTCAGCATTTAACCAATACAGGTAACCTTCAAAATCACCAAATACGACATAATCTTGATAAATGACTGGATCAGTCAATTGGCGGTGTGTAAAACTTGATTGCGTCCAAAGTACGCCACCTTCCGTTTTTGATAATGATTGAATATTATCATCTTGATCTACTACGTATAATCGATTTTTATCAACCGCAAAACTGTGTGTTGAACCTATTTTTTTACGCCATATGACTTCACCATTACTTAAATCCAATGCAGCAACATAACCATTAAATCCAACAGAATAGACAGTATTTCCTTCAACTACAGGGGTTGAATCAACATCATTTAATTTTGCAATTTCTGTTGAACCAGTCGGTTGTGAAATACGTTGTTGCCAAATTAGTTGACCATCATTAATGTAGTAAGCATTTACTCGACCATTATCATCACCAAAGATAGCTGCACCATGGGCAATGACTGGTGTTGAGTTACCTCTTAATGATAATGCCGGAACTTCAAAAGTCACTTCCCAAAGTTCGTCACCAGTTTCACGATTAAGCCCTTGTAATATACCATTAGCGGTATGAACCACTAATTTATCATCAGACGATACCGGGCGAGCAAGGACTTCTCCTTTAACTGATTTTTCCCAGACGACTTTTCCGTTTTGACGATCTAAAGCATAAACAACAGCACGTTCACTGCCAACATAAACATAATTTTCATCGGCACTTACACCACCAGAAAAGAGCGCTGTTTTACTACTGAAAAGTGTACTTTTAGATAAATCGACATTCCACAATGTATTACCCGTCGTTAAATCAACTGCTTTTACCTCTCCACTTCGGCTCGCTGCATAAATAACATTATCATAACTAGCAGGACCTAATAATGAATAAATACGAGTATTTCCTGCAGTACTGTTACG
The DNA here is from genome assembly GCF_046635705.1 of Gilliamella sp. CG25. Lineage (NCBI taxonomy): Bacteria > Pseudomonadati > Pseudomonadota > Gammaproteobacteria > Orbales > Orbaceae > Gilliamella > Gilliamella sp. CG25. The sequence continues at coordinate 76,726 of NZ_JBIDFJ010000003.1, forward strand.
CCATAATTGGTGAATAGTAAATTGGTTACTGACTATAGGCGAAGGTGAAACTTGAATAACTTCTTCTTCTCCTCCAAATATCGAGCATCCAGCAAGTGAAAACATAAAAACACTGGTTAAAAAACATTTAGATAACTTCATTGTATAGACCCTTATAGCAGGATAAATTAATTTTTATTTTCTTCCGTTTCAGTCTTTGACTGATCCTCTTGCTCTGCTTTTTCTTCAGCAGTTTGTTTATCTTGTTCAACTGTTTGTTTAGCTTGTAAATATTCAGCTTGATTTAGTTTAATTTTAATATTTGGCTCTGAACTTATCATTGCCGCTGATTTTAGCGCAATTTTATAAGCATCTATCGCCTCAGCATAACGAGACATTTTGGTTAATATATCGCCCCGTATTTCGTTAATCACTGGTTCCCAAGCTTCATTGTTAACTTTATCTAACGTTGCTAAACTTTCTTGGTATTGGTTTTGTTGATACTGCACACGTGCAATACGAATATTAATAACGGATTTTACCGGTTCCGCTTTTGTTTTAGATAAAGCATCAGTCAATAATGCTTGAGCACCTGCATAATCTTTTGTTACTTCGATATAAAATTTAGCCGCAAAAAGATCAGCAAAAACGTTATAAACGCTATCCCCCTCTTTTGCAAAAGCAACTAAATCATTTACGGATTCCGGTTTTGTCTGATCTAACTGTTTTACAAGTTGCTCATAACGATCTGACATTTTTTCCAATTTTTTAACTTGATTTGATTGATAGTAATTCCAACCATAATAAGCCAATAATCCGATGACAATAACGGCAACAATAATTTTCCACGTTTTCGCAAGAAACTCTTTTAAAGCCCACATTTGTTCTTCACTTGACGATTGATAACTCACGCTTATCTCCTATTTCCTTTAGATTTATATCATTGCCAAACAAGTTTGAACAATATCGCTTTGCGCGACTTCAGTTTGTTCACCTGTTTGTAAATTTTTGATAGTTACCGTTTGGTTCACTAACTCGTTTTCACCAACAATAACCGCTATTTTAGCACCTAATTTATCTGCTTTGGCAAATTGTTTCTTAAAATTAGACGTTCCATAATTAGTCACAATTCGTTTATCAGGTAAACCGTCACGTAATAATTCAGCAACACATTGTGCTACTGAAATCGTGTTTTCATCTCCCGAGGAGATCATATAAATATCAATCGAATTATCTCGATTTAATGAAGGATTGACAGCTTGAACAAGTAAAACTAATCGTTCAAGTCCCATAGCAAAACCAACAGCTGGCGTTGATTGACCACCTAACTGGCTCACTAATCCATCATAACGCCCCCCACCACAAACAGTACCTTGAGCACCTAAGCTACTTGTTACCCATTCAAATACTGTACGATTGTAATAGTCTAATCCTCTTACTAATCTTTGATTAATATTGTATTTTATTCCTGCTTTATCCAGTAAACGACACAGCCCTTCAAAATGTTCTTTCGATTCCGCATCCAAATAATCAAATAGTTTTGGCGCTTGATTAAGTAATTCTTGTACGACTGGATTTTTCGAATCGAGTACACGTAATGGATTAGTATACATTCTACGTAAGCAGTCTTCATCCAATTTATCTTTATGTTGTTCAAGAAAATCAACGAGTGCTTGACGATAGTTCGCTCTAGCTTCAAGTGAGCCAATTGAATTTAATTCTAACGAAGTGTGATCCTGTATACCCAGTGCTTTCCAGAATCTTGCGGTTAATAAAATTAGTTCAGCATCAATATTAGGTCCTTCAAGCCCAAAAACTTCAACCCCAAATTGATGAAATTGGCGATAGCGACCTTTTTGCGGTTTTTCGTAACGAAATGCAGGTCCTAAATACCATAGACGTTGTTCTTGATTATAAAAAAGCCCATGCTCAATGCCCGCACGAACACAACCCGCAGTAATTTCGGGACGTAAAGTGATACTTTCATCATTACGGTCATTAAAAGTATACATCTCTTTTTCGACAATATCCGTCACTTCACCGACGGCTCTTTTAAATAGCGCAGTATCTTCAACAATGGGGGTTCTTATCTCATTATAGCCATAGCTATTTAGAACACCTTTAACAATTTTTTCAATTTGTTGCCAACTGGCACTATCTGTTGGGAGTAAGTCATTCATTCCCCGTATAGATTGGATTTTTTTCTCTGTCATTTATGTATTCGCTATCTAATAAAATTATAGTTCAGTTGCTGCAATTCTGTTTTTTAGTATTGATGCTTTAGCTCGAATTTTTGCTTCCAGTTCATCGATCATCTGTTCGTTATCAATACGACCAATACGTACACCATCTTCATAAAAGCCACTTTTATTATGACCGCCAGCAACACCCATCGTTGAAGCCAAAGCTTCACCTGGCCCATTAACAACACAACCAATAATCGATACATCCATTGGTGTAATGATATCTTCTAAACGTTGTTCTAACGTATTGACTGTATTAATGACATCAAACTCTTGTCTTGAACAGGTCGGACAAGCAATAAAGTTGATACCACGAGATCGAATTCTCAATGATTTTAATATATCAAAACCGACTTTAACTTCTTCAGTAGGATCAGCAGCTAAAGAGACACGCAATGTATCACCAATACCTTCAGATAATAACAAACCTAAACCTATTGCCGACTTAATTGCACCACTGCGAACGCCACCAGCTTCAGTGATCCCCAAATGTAGGGGTTGTTTTATCTGTTTAGCTAAAAGTCGATAGGCATCCACCGCTGTAAATACATCTGACGCTTTCACACTCACTTTAAATTGGTCGAAATTGAGCCTATCCAAAATGTCAACATGACGCATCGCTGATTCTACGATTGCTTGTGGCGTAGGTTCGCCATATTTTTCTTGAATATCTTTTTCAAGTGATCCGGAATTAACCCCAATTCTTATTGGAATATTTTTATCTTTAGCACAATCAACAACTGCTCGAATTCTTGATTCATTACCGATATTTCCCGGATTAATTCTTAAACAATCCACACCATATTCCGCCACTTTCAAAGCAATACGATAATCAAAGTGAATATCTGCAATAAGTGGCACTTTCGCTTGTTGTTTAATCAATTTAAACGCTTCTGCCGCATCCATTGTTGGAATCGACACACGAACAATGTCGACACCTACTCGCTCAAGTGCTTGAATCTGAGCAACAGTTTTTTCAACATCCGTCGTACGGGTATTCGTCATGGATTGAACGGCAATGGGCGCACCACCACCAATAGGTACACTGCCGACATAAATTCGGGTAGATTCTCGTCTGATTATCGGTGAATCCTGATGACTCATAACACGCCTAATGATATAACAAAATAACTAGCTTGTGATCTTAACAAGATTTGCATCAAATGTCTGTATACGAGTAAGAAAATTTGCTAACTGTTAACGTGATTCGATGATGATGGCGAAATGTAATGACTCACTTCTACATAATTATTTTTACTTTCTTTATTAAAATAATAAATAGTTACACCAACTATACAAACCACTACAAATAAGCTAAAAAATAAAATCCGCTTTCCTCTTTTTCTAGGTTCAAGGGCAGGAATGAGTTGCTTTATTTTTGTTTCGGATGCATTTTGCTTTGACATTTTTTCTAGATAAGGTTGATACTCGTCCTCAGATAAACCAACAATTTCAGCATAAGAACGAATATAACCTTTAACAAAGACAAGAGGGGCATGAACTCGCTGATCGTTTTCAATTTCTTCGACCACTGCCTTTCGAACATGGATCTTATTGGCAATATCTTCTTGAGTTAATCCCATATTATTACGTAAATTGGAAAGCATCTTACCCAAAGAAATATTGTCTTCCATCATCCCCTCATTTTTGTTAAGAATTAAAAATAAATTAAATTGGATCCATTTTTACATATTTTTAAAATTAATCAATTCTTTTCGCATTAAACCATTGTGAAGGTTTTGCTATTTCATCTTGAGCGGCAACTAATTGAAGCTCATATTCATTGAGTTTCAAGGTTTCAAGCATAACAGCATAAACCGCAGAAGTGGTATGTTCTAACGCCTCAACCAGCGATTTACCAAGCAAAATATTCGCTAAAAACAATCCACTCGTCATATCGCCTACACCAACAGGCTGTCTCACGCCAAAGTCAACTAAAGGGCGCTCAATGTGCCATGCTTCATGTTCTGTGACGAGTAACATTTCAAAACGATCTTTACGATATCCCGCACGACTTAAATGTTTAACTAAAATCGCTTTAGGCCCTTTTTTACAAAGTGCTTTACATGCAAATACCGCTTCTTCAACGTTATTAATTGGCTGTTTTCCATTTAACTCTTCTAGCTCCAAAATATTAGGCGCCATCATATCTGCTATCGGTAATGCAGTATTACACAAAAATTCAGATACGCCAGGCGCAACAAAACAACCTTTTTCAGGATGCCCCATAACAGGATCACAAAGATAAATTGCATTAGGATTTACAGCTTTTACTTTTTTTACTATTTCGGTTATGGCACTACCTTGTTCAGGGGATCCCATATAACCACTTAATACTGCGTCACATCGTTTAAGTTCACCTATGGCATTAATGCCATCGGCGATATCAGTTAAATGCGATGCTGGCATTACCGTGCCTGTCCATTGACGATATTGCGTATGATTTGAAAATTGCACAGTATTTAAAGGCCATACATTTACTCCCACACGACGCATAGGGAATACAGCAGCACTATTACCTGCATGACCAAATACAACATGTGACTGAATAGATAGTATATTTTTCATAAATTAACTCCAAATTAGTAAGCAGTAATATTTCTTACCTCGACGAAGTAATGTATAACGTCCAAAAAGCTTATCTTCTTGTGAAAAATGATAATCTGTTGTCGCGTTACGTTCACCATTAACTGAAATCGCATTAGATTCAATCATTGTTCTGGCTTGGCCTCTTGACGGTGCAAACTGTGCATTAACGATCGCTTGTTGCAAATCAATATCGCCCTCAACCGTAATCGTTGGCATACCGTCTTGCGCCAATTGTTCAAAATCGGCTTGAGATAGATCGGCTAATTTTCCTGAGAATAAACTTTCAGTGATCCGTTTGGCTGCCATTAAGCCTTCTTCACCATGGACTAAGCGTGTGACCTCTTCAGCAAGAACATATTGTGCTCTTGGTGCCACACCGCTATTTTTATCTTCTTCTTCAAGTGCATCAATTTCATTTAATGACATGAAAGTAAAGAATTTTAAGAAACGATAAACATCAGCATCAGCGGTATTAATCCAAAATTGATAGAATTTATATGGACTGGTCTTTTTAGGGTCAAGCCAAACCGCACCGCTTTCCGTTTTACCAAATTTTGTACCGTCAGATTTGGTAATTAAAGGAACCGTTAAACCATAAACTTGTTTTTGATGTAATCGACGAGTTAAATCAATACCGGCAGTAATATTACCCCATTGATCTGATCCCCCAATTTGTAACACCACATTATGATCTTTATTTAAACAAGCAAAATCATAAGATTGTAATAAACTGTAAGAAAACTCAGTAAATGAAATCCCAGCTTCATCACGATCAATACGTTGTTTGACTGATTCTTTGTTAATCATGGCGTTAACTGAAAAATATTTACCAATGTCACGTAAAAAAGTTAATACATTCATGCCACCAAACCAATCATAGTTATTAGCGACAATCGCTGCATTTGCACCACAATTAAAATCTAAGAATGGGGAAACTTGTTGTTTAATTTTTTCGCTCCACTCAACAACAGTCTCTTGAGTATTTAATTTACGTTCAACGGCTTTAAAACTCGGGTCACCAATTAAACCTGTTGCGCCGCCAACAAGCGCAATCGGTTTATGACCGGCTAACTGAAAGCGTTTTAAACAAAGTAATGGTACCAAATGACCTAGATGCAAACTATCAGCCGTGGGATCAAAACCACAATAAAGCACTATGGGATTTTGTTCAATTAGTTCCATGAGTGCTTTTTCATCTGTCAGTTGAGCAATCAATCCTCGCTCTTGCAGTTGTTTGATCACATTTTTTGTCATGTTATTTTACCTATAAAAATTTTATTACGTTGAAATTTGACTTTGGATAACTCTATTTTTATTGAAATCTATTCTACTTTATTATGATAACGTTTATACGCTTGTTTAAAATGATCTTCCACAATTTCATTCGGTTTTTTATCACATAAACTAAAGATTACTATCGCTAAAGACGCAAATAAGAAACCCGGAATAAGTGAATAAAGATTAAACCAATTAAAATTAATCCAAAGCAATACTGTTGCCGCTCCTGTAATCATACCTGCTAGAGCGCCATTGCGTGTCATGCGTGACCAAAATACTGAAAACACAATAATGGGGCCAAAGGCAGCACCAAATCCTGCCCATGCATGACTAACTAAATCTAAGACACTATTATTAGGGTTAATTGCTAACAAAATGGCAATGACCGATACCATTAAAACCATAATTCGTCCAACCCAAACAAGTTCACGTTGTTTTGCTTTCGGTCTAAAAAAGGCTCGATAAAAATCTTCCGTTAATGCGCTTGAACAGACGAGTAACTGACAACTTAACGTGCTCATCACCGCAGCCAAAATCGCCGCTAATAAAACACCAGCAACCCATGGATTAAACAGTAATTTGGATAACTCGATAAAAATACGTTCATGTTTACCGTTATTAATGAGATCTGAAAACTCTGGATGATTAGCAAAGAAAGCAATACCAAAAAATCCTACCGTTATTGCACCACCTAAACATAAAATCATCCAAGTCATACTAATTCGACGGGCATTTTTCATCACATCATGTGAGTCAGCCGCCATAAAGCGAGCTAAAATATGCGGTTGCCCAAAATAGCCAAGCCCCCAGCCAAGCAATGAAATAATAGCGATAAAATCCATGTGAGCAAAGATGTTGGTATAATCAGGATTGAGCGATTCAATATTTGCTAAGGCATCGGTAAAACCACCTGCGTTCACCATAACCATAACGGGAGTTAAGATAAGTGCAAACATCATCAAACTCGCTTGAATAGTATCCGTCCAACTGACCGCTAAAAAACCACCTATAAAAGTATAAGCGATTGTTGCGCCAGCACCAGCTAACATTGCCCAACCATAACTCATTCCAAAGGTACTTTCAAAAAGTTTTGCACCCGCAACAACGCCTGATGCACAATAAATCGTAAAAAAGATAAGAATGATTACCGCTGAAATAATACGCAGCAAAGCGCTTTTATCATCAAATCGGCGAGCAAAATAGTCGGGTAAGGTCAAGGAATTATGATTAATTTCAGTAAAAACACGTAACCGACCGGCAATCAGTAACCAGTTTAAGTAAGCCCCAATTATCAAACCAATTGCAATCCAACTTTGCGAAATACCGAATAAAAAAACAGCCCCTGGCAGCCCCATTAATAGCCAACCACTCATGTCCGAAGCGCCAGCCGAAAGCGCAGTGACAACACTACCAATACGGCGCCCCCCCAAAATATAATCACCAAAGTTTTGCGTTGATCGAAAGGCAAAAAAACCGATCGCAATCATTCCTAAAATGTATATAGCAAAGGTGACAATCATTGGTAAGGACATATTTCTAAAAAACCTTGTTGATGAAATTAAAAAATAGTGGAGTAGCTTATCATAAAAACCACATGCTAAAAAGCAGGCGATGAATGAATATAACTAAGCTGACAATCCGTCACGCTAAAATTTTTCAGATAGGTCATTGAGATTGTTATTTTGCCGTAATTTTAATTATTGTCGCATAAAGTGACTTTTAGCTAAAAATTAAATTTAACCTACAATATTTATACAAATAAAGTATATAATATCAGGCATGTTATTTATATTTATCATACTCTGTGAAACAATCAACTCGTATTCAAATTTTAGAAAGATTAAAAGATCACATTAAAGATCCAACAACTGAACTTGTTTATCAAACCCCTTTCGAATTGCTCATTGCTGTTGTTCTTTCTGCACAAGCAACCGATGTAAGTGTAAACAAAGCGACCAAACCTTTATTTGCAATTGCCAATACAGCGGAACAAATCTTAGCGCTTGGGGTTGATAAGCTCAAAAGTTATATCCGTACCATTGGCTTATACAATAGTAAAGCAGATAATATTATCAAAACCTGTCAGATTTTAGTTGAGAAATATCAAGGTCAAGTGCCAGAAAATTTTGATGCATTAATCGCATTACCCGGTGTAGGCAGAAAAACAGCGAATGTAGTGCTAAATACAGCTTTTGGTTGGCCAACGATTGCGGTTGATACTCATATTTTTCGTGTCAGCAATCGCACAGGCTTTGCACCCGGAAAAACCGTTGAGGCAGTGGAAGAAAAATTATTGAAAGTGGTACCCAAAGAGTACAAAATAAATTGTCACCACTGGTTAATTTTGCATGGACGTTATACTTGTATCGCCAGAAAACCTCGATGCGGGGCTTGTGTGATTGAAGATTTATGTGAATTCAAACAAAAAGTTTACCCAGAGTAATTATCAATGACTGAAAAATTCAAATTAACTCAAGAAGAGATAAACTTATTCAAAAGTAGCATAGGCAATACCCAAAAACTTGCACAAGATACTGTTGTTCATAAACCCTTAAAACGGTCTCAAAAAGCCATTGCAATTGAAAAACGACAACATGAAAAAAATCATGCTGAGTTTTATTTTTCGGATGATTATCAACCGCTCTTACAAGACGATCCCATTCGTTATAGTCGTGACAACGCCGATCCTTATGAGATTAAAAAATTACGTCGTGGATTTTATGAACCTGAATTTTTTTTAGATCTACATGGATTAACACAGCAAGAAGCGAAAAAAGAAATAGCATCGCTTATTACTGCTTGCTTAAGCGAAAACGCACATTGTGCTTGTATCATGTATGGACATGGTAAAAACATCTTAAAAAAACAGACACCAATGTGGTTAGCCCAGCATCCTAATATCATTTGTTTTCATCAAGCACCGAAAGAATTTGGCGGCAGTGCAGCATTACTTATTTTATTTGATACAATTAATAACTAAAAATAAATGTTAAACACATAAGGAATAACAACTTGAAATTATTAAAGAAAATAAAACATGTTTATCTATTTCTAATACTTGCCATCTTTATTACTGCATGTAACGAACTTGATACAATTCCACCCGAAAAAAGTAACTATATTGGCACATGGCAAGGTGAATATATGGTGATAAGTATAGCTAAAGACGCCAGAGTTACTTACAATTATAAAAAAGATGGGGTGACTACAACCATTAAAGGACCGATACAAGAATTTATGGGTGATGATTTTAAAGTAGGGGTTTTAGGTTTAAATTCTTTATTCAAAGTAAGTACGCCTCCTTATTTTGAGGACGGTCAATGGAAAATGGTTATTGACGATCAATTAGTTATCAAAACATCGGATTTAAAATCACTTTAAAATAAAAAAGCCAGCATAGTTGCGCTAGGCTGGCAAACATTGGAAGCAATGTGAGCAATGTCATACTTTTTCAGAAGTCTTGCGACGCTCTAATCAAGTACATCTTAATGATAATAATTCTCATTATTAAAAGCAAGCGTTTTTTTTGACTTTTTTCAAAAAAACAGAAAAAATTTAAAATAAAAGTTTTTTAATATGAAATCATTGAGTTAGTGTGAAAATAATAAAGAGGAATACAGGGCTATGTCACCCTGTATTTTCGCAATGCTGATTTTTTAGTTGATAATTTGAAGTGATAAGTTTAACTTATTTTAGGTTATTACTATTTTTGATAGATAAATTCAACCCCTTCTTCGTCACTCTCATCCCAATCATCAAAATCATCGTCGTCGTCATCAAAAGCCTCATCCATAGCTTGTTGGTGATAATCATCCCACATAAATTCAACTTTTTCTGGTGATGTTTCTTCTTGCTCTTCTTCACGTGGATGAGCATTCATATAATCCATCAGATCCCAACATAAAGCTTTTACCCCTTCATGATTGACCGCTGAAATAACATAATATTTGTCATCCCAATCCAATGCTTTAGCGATTTCGGCAGCACGTTTAGCACTTTCTTCTTCACCTAAAACATCCATTTTGTTGAATACCAACCAACGAGGTTTATTGGCAAGTTTTTCACTATATTGATGAAGTTCTTGAATAATGACTTTCGCATTTTCAATAGGATCAGATTCATCAATTGGTGCAATATCAATTAAATGCACTAAAACTCGACAACGTTCAAGATGTTTTAAAAAACGAATCCCCAGACCAGCACCGTCCGCAGCACCTTCAATTAATCCCGGAATATCCGCAACAACAAAACTTTGCTCATTATCCATTCTTACCACGCCTAAACTTGGCACTAAAGTCGTAAACGGATAATCAGCGACTTTCGGTTTAGCTGCTGAAACTGATCGAATAAATGTGGATTTACCGGCATTAGGTAAACCAAGCATACCAACGTCAGCAAGTAGCAATAATTCTAACAGTACATCACGTTTTTCACCGGGCGTACCATCGGTTTTTTGCCTTGGAGCCCGATTCACTGAAGATTTAAATCGTGCATTACCCAAGCCATGAAACCCACCTTTTGCGACTAACACTTTTTGTTGATGATGCGTTAAATCGCCGATAATTTCACCCGTATATTTGTCTGTGATTCGAGTTCCAACGGGCACTTTTACGGTAATATCTTTGCCTCTTTTACCGGTACAATCTGAACCTTGTCCATTTTGCCCACGCTCTGCCCGATAATTTTTTTCAAATTGGAAATCAACCAAAGTATTGAGATTTTCATCCGCAATAAAATAGACATCACCACCGTCACCACCGTCACCACCGTCAGGGCCACCTTTGGGAATGTATTTTTCTCGACGAAAACCTACGCAACCATTGCCACCATCACCGGCTTCGACTCGGATTGAAGCTTCATCTACAAATTTCATTATTCTTCCTCTTTCTTCTGGTTAATTAGCCAGCCTTTTCTTGGATGCCATAAATAGTGCCCAATTGTGGCAAACATCGCACCAGCAACGACTGATACTGCGCCAATATAACCTAAAATATTTAAATACTGCATAGCAAATTTTTCTGGCCAAATTACGGCAAATAAATCTGAAAAAATTAATGCAAACAACGGTGATAATGTGGTAATTGCACTAACTTGTGCAGCTTGCCAACGTTCCATTGCCATAACTAATGCGCCATAAGCAATAATGGTATTTAAACCACAAAAGATAATGGCAAATAACTGCGTTGCATCGGCATGAGCGATTTTTGTTGGCGATGCCAATGGCCATAAAAATACCGTACAAATAAGATAAATTAGCCAAAGTAACTGTTCTGCACGTAATTTACGTAATAACACTTTTTGTGCCAATGCATAAGCTGCCCATGAAATTGAAGCAAGTAAAGCAAGCCAAACACCAATGCCATAAGTCGATATATTAGCAAATAGAACGGTAATATTTTTATTAAAAAATAGTCCTAATCCAATTAGCAATACCGAAATACCCATTATTTGCGTTGGTCTTAATCGCTCTTTAAAAACAAACGCACTTGAAATCATAAAAATTACAATACCCATTTGACCTACAACTTGAGCCGTTGTCGCAGAAAGATACTGAACAGAACTTGCAAATAACGCAAAATTACCAAGTAATCCAAATCCGGCAATCATTAATAAGATAAAACGTCGACGTTTTTTAAACATCGCTAAATTAGGAAATTGTTTTTTATAAGCTAACCATATCGTAATACCGACGGCAGAAATTGCCAATCGAGACCACGCTAACGTTAATGGGTCAATAACCACCAATGCATATTTCATTGCAATCGGCACTAGCCCCCACATAACCGCTGTTAACATGGCTAAGGCAAAACCTAATTTAACATTTTGCTGTTTTATCATATTAACTAATATTATATGAATTCAAGAAATGAAAAAAGCCCCACAATAGCTGTGAGGCTTCCATAAACGTTAAACCGCTTTTTATTAGCTGTTAGCAATTACACTAACATAACGACGGTTTTTAGGTCCTTTAACTTCAAATTTTACTTGTCCGTCAATTAAAGCAAATAAGGTATGGTCACGACCACAACCTACATTAGTGCCTGGGTGGAATTGAGTTCCACGTTGACGTACTAAAATATTACCAGCAAGAACTTCTTGAGAACCATAACGTTTAACACCTAAACGTTTACTCTGGGAATCACGACCATTACGTGATGAACCACCAGCCTTCTTATGTGCCATTGTTCGATACTCCTATTAAGCGATTGCAGTGATCTTCACATCAGTGAACCACTGACGGTGACCTTGTTGTTTACGATAGTGTTTACGACGACGGAATTTAACAATTTTCACTTTATCGCCACGACCGTGCTCAACAATTTCTGCTTTAATTGTTGCACCTTCAACAAACGGAGCACCAACTTTGATGTCTTCACCATTTGCTACCATTAAAACTTTATCGAAAACAACTTCTGCACCTGTTTCGACTTCAATTTTTTCCAAGCGAACGACTTGTCCTTCGCTGACTCGGTGTTGTTTACCACCACTTTGGAAAACTGCGTACATACTTAACTCCGCAATAAAAAGCAGACTATTCCTGATTTAGCATATATGTCTGCATTGATTAATCTTATAGGGCGTGAATTTTACGCAAAATTTATCCTTGTTGCAAGCAGTCTTTACTAAAAGATCGCAAAAAGTTACAAAAAAGATCAGCAAGATATCGTTTTAGCGTTACAATACGGATAAATCATTATTTCTTAGTTAATTTATTGTAATTCTATGCTGAGTACTAAAACAACCAATAATAAAACTCGCTATCATGCTTCAATTATTAATCGTTTGTCGCTATTAATGTGTTTTTTAGGCACCATTGCGTTAATTGCGTTATCGCTATCTATTCAAGTCGCTAATGATACCAAAGGTAGCGCTTATATGATTAATCAATTAGGGCTAATTCGTATGAAAAGTTATCAACTTTTATCAATGGTTCCCCTTAATAAACACGATAATGACCGTTTAAATATTTTTAGTGAAATAACGTCGTCAAAGCAACAATTAGCTCTTTTTGAACGTTATGATTTAATAGATGAATTCAATGAGTTACATAATAAATGGCGTACTGAAATTGCAATAAAAATTGCACAAGCCAAAAACATCGATGAGATAAAAACGGATATCGATCAATTTGTTATCAAAACCAATTATTTAGTACATAAGATCGATCAGAAGACCGAAAACCAGATTCATTATATATCTCGCTTGCAACAATTATTTATTATCATTATTGTGGTCTTTCTTATTGCTCAGATTTACTATTTGCGTCGTTATCTTCTCGCCCCTTGGCGCAAACTGATTAATATGGCTCATGCTATTTCAAAACACAATTTTAGTGAACGTTTTCCGCTACGTTCCAGAAAAAATGAATTCGATTTGTTAGGGTTAGCGTTAAATAACATGTCTGATCAAATCGAATCTCAATATTTAATCCTTGAAGAACGGGTGGCTGAAAAAACGGCTGAATTGCAACAAACCAATAACATCATCTCATTTCAATATCACGCCACCAAACAGCTCCATACATCAAAGCCATTATGTGAACGTTTTTTAATGATTTTACGTCAATTAGAAGAACTTGTACCACTCACTCAATTTCAAATCCGATTTTATGAATCGGAAAACCCTGAACATTACCAACAAATTAGTTATGACAATGAGCAGAAATTACCTTTCTGCCAAAATCCGCATTGCTGTGCTTGTTTAACCGAATCAAAACATTCTCAACAACATGGATTTCAACGTTATTGGTATCTTCAAGACAATGGCGAAAAATATGGCATTTTATTTGCCATTCAACCGACAGATGTTACCCTTAGCGACGAGCAGGAAAACTTAATAACAGGACTTATCGAGCAGATGTCCACGGCGATGATGCTCGATCGACAAATAGAGCAACAAAAGCAGTATTTATTAATGAAAGAGCGATCAGCAATGGCAAGAGAGTTGCATGATTCAATTGCGCAATCATTATCCTGTTTAAAAATACATCTTAGCTGTCTACAAATGCAATCTGATTTGACATCACAAAGTAGTATTGAATTATTAGCAACAATGCGAAAAGAGGTCAATATCACCTATTCTCAGTTACGTGAATTAATTACCTCTTTTCGTTTGCGGCTCAATCAAACAGGTTTTTATGCTAGCTTAATGGAGATGATTGAAGAGTTTAATCAAAAACTAAAATTTAACATCCAACTTGAATATCAATTACCGCTCAATATCATTAAAAGCAAACATGCTTTTCATTTACTACAATTTATTCGAGAAGCGCTAAACAATGTGTACAAACACGCACAAGCATCACACGTTATCATTGCGTTAACCATTGATGATAATCAGATTATCACGGTCAGTGTTAGCGATAATGGTATTGGTTTTCAAACTGATGTTAAGCAGGATAATCATTATGGTATGGTGATTATGCGAGACAGAGCAGAAATCCTAAATGGTAATCTAACAATTAATACTGAGCCACAAAAAGGCACGCAAGTTATGGTAATATTTAAAGCCAATAAGACCATTCCATTTACGATAATAGAAGAGTAACCCATGGAACAGATAAAAAGTTCGATACTAATTATTGACGATCACCCTATGCTTAGAAATGGTGTAAAACAATTAATCAATACCGTTAGCCATTTTGAAGTAATTGGTGAAACGGGGTCTGGAACGGAAGGGATAAAACTCGCTGAAAAGCTCGATCCCGATATGATCTTACTGGATATCAATATTCAAAATGTTAGTGGGTTAGAAATACTACGTTATTTACGGGAAAAAAATATCTCAAGTCGCATCATTATGTTCACGGTATCGGATGCCAAAGAAGATATTATTACCGCACTCAAAAGTGGAGCGGATGGTTACCTGTTAAAGGATATGGAGCCAGAAGATTTTATTAAAGCGCTAAAAGATATTGCGGAAGGTAAAATCATTATGGATGAAGCAATTTCGCATATTATTCTTCACTATATGCGACACAGCGGCGAACCAACAACCAAACAAATTCACGATATAAACTTATTAACACCTCGAGAACATGAAATATTTAATCTGCTAGTGCAAGGACTTTCGAATAAACGTATTGCCAAAGATCTGGATATTGTTGAAAGTACCGTAAAAGTGCATGTAAAAAGTATCTTTAAAAAATTAAATTTTAAATCACGCATGGAAATGACCGTATGGTATTTACAGAGCAAAGAGTAATGCATCAATTAAAGATAATTGATTATACTTAACTCGATCGAAAAGTTTAAAAGCTGTCATCCCTTAAATTATGATGATATAAGGCAGTATACGTTTAGATAACAGGCAAGACCATTATGCTGTAAAGTAATAGACTTGCCTGTTTAAAATTAATGATTTGAAAACCAATTAAGTTTTTCTCGTAATGCAACAACAGGTCCGATGATAATCAAACTTGGACTACATGCTTGCAAAGCGATTTTAGCTAACTCACCAAGCAAACCTGTTACCACTTTTTGTTTGGTACTGGTACCTTCCTCAACAATGGCGACGGGCGTATTAGCATCCATACCGTGTTTGATTAATTGTTGACTAATATTTTCAGCTTGAGACAGCCCCATATAGAACACTAAGGTCTGCTTTTCAGCCGCTAAACTTTGCCAATCAAGATGACTACCATCTTTTAAATGCCCGGTAATTAAACGAATACTATGCGCATAATCTCGATGTGTTAAAGGGATACCACTGTATGCAGAACACCCCGATGCAGCAGTGATTCCCGGTACAACTGAAAATGGAATATCAGCATTATACAACGTTTCCAGCTCTTCGCCCCCTCGCCCAAAAATAAACGGATCGCCCCCTTTTAGACGGACAACTCGTAACCCTTTTTGCGCTTGTTCTAACAAAATTTGATTAATCTGTTCCTGTGGCACGCAGTGATACCCTGCCCGTTTGCCAACAAATATACGCTGAGCATCCCGCCTGACAAGATTCATAATTTCATCCGAAACCAATCGATCATACACAATAATATCGGCTTGTTGGATTTGCTGTAATCCTTTCAAAGTCAGTAAGCCTGCATCACCGGGACCTGCGCCCACTAAAACCACTTCACCACGATGATCCAGTGATAAATTAAATAACTCGTTGGTTAGTGTTTCAACTTGTTCAGAATCATTATTGGCAATGGCTTGTGCCAATCTATCATGAGTAAACAGCTTTTCCCAAAATCGACGGCGTTCTGTGAGCGTTTTATAGGTTTGCTTAGCTTTATTTCGTAAATAACCCGCATATTGCGCTAATTTACCTAAGTGCTGAGGCAATATTGATTCTAGTTTTTCTCGTAATAGACGAGCTAAAACCGGCGCATGCCCTGCTGATGACACAGCAACCATAATTGGTGAACGATCAATAATCGAAGGCATAATAAAACTAGCATCTTTCGGCGAATCGACAACATTGCAAAAGATACGGCGATTTTCAGCCTCGATACTGACGGTTTGATTGGTTTTAGGACAATCGGTCGCTGCAATGACTAACCATTTATTATCAAGCAGTTGTTCATTAAATTCCCCTTGCTGTAATATCAACTGGTTTTGCGCTTGCCAACATAAAAATTGCTCATTAAATTCAAGTGCGTTAACCGTTAACTTTGCACCTGCTTCGAGTAATAGCCGAGCTTTTCGTTCAGCGATTTCACCACCCCCGACTAACAGACAATCCCGATTTTCTAACTTACAAAATAGTGGAAAATAATCCATAAAACCTCAATATATATCCTTTTTAATTCAGCCAAGATTATGGTCGTTCAGTTTTTGGTGTCGAATACCAGTATCCCAAGCCCATAAAAACAACGCCAGAAACAAGGTTACCTAACGATACCCAAAGTAAATTATGACCAATTCCACATAGGGTATAAGCATCACTATGATGACCAAACCATGAAAGTGAAAATAACGTCATATTCGCCACCGAATGCTCATAACCACAGGCAATAAATGCTAGCAAACACCACCAAATCGCAATAAATTTAGCTGAACCTTCAACACGATTTGCCATCCAAATAGCTAAACAAACTAGCCAGTTACATAAAATACCACGAAAAAACAGCGCACTAGCCGATGCGGTCGTTTTGGCTAATGCTGCACTATGCACTAAACTGGTATCGGTTGATAATAATGGGGTAGCAGCATAAAAATATAAAGCAGCGACAAAAATAGACCCCAATAAATTGGCTAACCACGTTTGAGGTAATGCTAGCCACATCTGTGTATGCGTAATTTTCTTACATTTTACGCCAAACGTTAAAAACATTGTGTGACCAGTAAAAAGCTCAGATCCTGCAATCACAACTAACGTTAAGGCAATACCAAATGTCGCCCCCATGACTAAAGGTCTTAACGATGGATCAAGTAAATTACCTAAAGTGAAGATCAAAATAATACCAAGACCAACATAAGCGCCGGCCATAGCAGAACTTAACCAAAACCCTATCGGGTTAGTTTTGGCTAAACGTACAATACGTGCTGCATTGGCAGCACATTTATTAATTGTATCGGTATACATAACTATCTAAACCTTTAAAATTGTTTTAACTCGATGATTTAACTTCAACAAAACCATCTGTATTGACTCTTACTTCATAATGCGCAATTGAATAGTCGGCATCATCAATGCAATAACCATCTTTTAAACGAAAACGCTGTTTTTTTAATGGGCTTGCAACATACAAGTCATTTTCATGCTGTCCAATAATACCTCGAGATAAGACACTGGCTTGTGCAAAAGGATCGATATTACTGATTGCATAAATTTCATCGGAATCATAAGGACGAAATACTGCAACATGTTCATGACCGACAAGTGCACACACGCCTGTTTCCGGTAAAATGTCATCGAGTTGACAAACTGTTATCCATTGACTCATATTATTGCTCTCCTAACATTGCTTGACGTTCTTCGGCTGTCGCAGGTCGATGCTGATCACGTTCAGGAATAAATTTGACATTTTCATCACGCAAATTACTGTTAATAAAGTGAGTAAATCGTTGTTGGTTTTCAGGATGTTCAACCGTTTCTTTCCACTCACACACCACCAATTTACGCAGACGAGTCATTTCACTTTCCAACTCATCATTAATACCTAACTTATTGTCGATAATTACACTACGCAAATAGTCAATCCCGCCTTCCAGATTTTCAAGCCATACCGAAGTGCGTTGTAATTTATCAGCGGTACGGATATAAAACATAATAAAGCGATCAAGATATTGAATTAATGTCTGTCTATCGAGATCAGCAGCAAGCAAATCAGCATGACGAGGTTTCATCCCGCCATTACCACATACGTAAAGATTCCAACCTTTTTCAGTTGCAATAACGCCAATATCTTTACCTTGTGCTTCCGCACATTCACGTGTACAACCCGATACACCTAATTTGAATTTATGTGGAGCCCGAATCCCTTTATAACGATTTTCCAGTTCAACACCCAGACCAACACTATCCCCAACACCAAAACGACACCACGTACTCCCCACACAGGTTTTAGCCATTCGTAAGGCTTTTGCATACGCATAGCCACTCTCAAAGCCAGCATCAATTAACTCTTTCCAAATAGCGGGTAGATCATCTTTTTGCGCACCGAAAAGACCGATACGTTGTGAGCCGGTAATTTTTGAATAAAGTTGATATTTTTTGGCAATTTGCCCCACCGCAATCAAGCCTTCTGGCGTAATTTCACCTCCGGCACTACGCGGAATAACCGAATATGTTCCATTTTTTTGGATATTACCAAGAAAGATATCGTTACTATCTTGCAACGGAACTAAATCTTGTTTGAGAATATAATCGTTCCAACATGAAGCCAATAAAGAGGCGATCGTCGGTTTACACACCTCACATCCATAACCCGTACCATGTTTTTTGATCACTTCATTAAATGAAGTTAATCCTTCAACACGAATTAAATGATATAATTCTTGGCGTGAATATTTAAAATGTTCACATAAAGCATGGCTGACTTCGATACCTTGTTTAGCTAATTCTGAGTTTAAGAGCTGAGTCACCAATGGAATACAACCACCACAACCTGTACCGGCTTTGGTTTCTGCCTTAATTGCCGCTACAGTATGACAACCTGCGTGAATCGCATTAATGATTTTTGCTTTTGTCACATCGAAACATGAGCAAATTTGTGCAGTATCAGGTAAAGCTTCGACGCCCATTGTGGGTTTAGCCCCAGCATGAGCTGGTAAAATTAAGGTGTCCGGATGCTCAGGAAGATCCATCTCATTTAACATCAATTGTAATAAATTACTGTAATCAGCCGTATCACCCACCAATACAGCGCCTAATAATTTTTTATTATCTGACGAAACGACCAATTTTTTATAAACCGGTACATTTTCATCTAAATAGACATAGCTACGGCTAGCGGGTGTTTTTCCTTTGGCATCCCCTATACTACCGACATCAACGCCCATTAACTTTAATTTAGCGCTCATATCAGCGCCTTCAAATTGCATTGGCTCACCCATTAAGTGCGCTAAGGCAACTTGTGCCATCTTATAGCCCGGAGCAACCAAACCAAATACTTTACCTTGCCAACAAGCACACTCACCAATAGCGTAAATATCAGGATCAGATGTCTGACAATGGTTATTCACCACAATGCCACCACGTTGACCAATCTCAAGTTGACATGCTTTAGCAAGTTGATCATTCGGGCGAATACCTGTTGAAAATACGATAAAATCAACTTCCAGCGACGAACCATCAGCAAATTGCATCTTCTTACCTAACGGCGTATGAATAATTTCTTGGGTATTTTTACTGGTATGAACACCAACGCCCATCTCTTCAATTTTTCGGCGTAACTGATCACCCCCCATGGCATCAAGTTGTTCAGCCATCAATACTGGCGCAAATTCGACGACATGCGTTTGTATTCCTAAGTTTTTCAGCGCACCAGCAGCTTCAAGCCCTAACAACCCCCCACCGACAACAGCACCTGATTTACACTGTTTTGCGCATTCACGAATGGCATCAAGATCTTCAATGGTTCGGTAAACAAAACAGTCTGCACCATCTGAACCTTTAATAGGTGGTACCCACGCATAAGATCCGGTAGCAATAATCAATTTATCATAGTGAACAATTCGCCCTGTGTGTGAGTGAACTTCTTTACGTTGACGATTAATCAATATTGCTCGCTCATTCAGTAATACTTGAATGTTATTTTCTTCATATAGCCCTTCACGAACTAAAGAAAGCGCTTCAGCAGTGTGGTCAGAAAAATAGGAAGAAAGGTGAACACGGTCATATGCAAGGCGAGGTTCTTCACAAAAGATGGTAATATTGAACAGATCAGACTGCATTTTATCGATAACTTCTTCAATAAAACGATGTCCAACCATCCCATTACCGATGATAACGAGATTGGTTTTACTCATAATAAAGCTCCAATTTTATTTTAATTCAATTATTTAATTTATAGCTGTGCTCCATTTTATGTTACTTTGCTCAGATTATAATTATCCTCAAGGATTACCACTTTAGTAGTAATAAGGATAACTATTTTTAAAACAAAGCATTATAAAATATTTAACGTCAATTAAATTTAGGATCCCTACTCTGATAGGCTTTAACCTTTAATATCCAATCACCCTTGGTTAAATAATGTTGCTAATCAAAATTTAAATAGTATAATTAGCCGACTAAATAAATTGAGTAATGATAATTGAATTACAAGTCAAGAAAGCTTCCGTCTCGTGAAACGTTAGCACGAGCACAAAGATTTAATGATGATATTGTTGATGTTTCAGGCGTTGATCTGGTCTTAAGCTTGATCACTACGGCTGACTTAATCCGTTCAAACATTTACGCACAACTGACTAAAGATTATGATGTTTCGGAAGGTAAGTTTGCATTATTAATGTCACTCTTTTCGGAAGGTGAAACCTGTGCCAGTGATTTAGCATTACGCATTGGTGTTACCCCTGCTACCGTGTCAGTTATGGTTAAGCGAATGCTAGCTGCAACTCCACCATTAATCACCATGTCTAAAAGTGGTGAAGATGGTCGCTCTCGACTTATCTCATTGACTGAAGTTGGCGAAAAATTAATTCAAGAAGCATTACCCAATCACCTAAAATCGATTCGTGCTTTTGCCGAAGTTTTAAACTCGCAAGAACAAGAGTCTTTAATATTGATGTTACGTAAACTTTTACGAAAATAACTGACTTTAAGCTTACTTAAAGTCTATTTTATTTATCTAAATACTTAGCTGACTAATTAAATGGAAAATAAGCTATATATGAAAAAAAATATCAAAATCCCTGTTATATTTTTGGTTATCCTAACAGTTGCCTCTTTTTTAATCTTTTTAGGTTCTCGAAATGATGCCGTCACCGTGGCTAAAAGCATTAAATCTGGCGTATTAACCGCAGATGAGATTAATATTGCCTTTCAAAATGTGAGTGGAAAAGTCATCAAACGATTTGTCGAAGAATCACAATTTGTAAAAAAAGGGGATCCGTTAATGCAATTAGAAGATGTCGATACTAAATTAGCTATCGATCGTCTACAAGCGCAGGTTGACAGCCAAAAAGCGGCAGTTGCTCAAGAACAAGCTGCCATTGCGATCACCGAAAACGAAACAAATTTATCCGAATTATCCACTTGGCGTAAAATTGAAGAAGTGAAAGCAAATTTAGAAGCCGCTAAATCAGCTCAAAATTTAGCTCAAATGGAGTTTGATCGTCAAACCCAATTACGTAAAACAGGGGGAAACTCGCAATCGCAACTTGATACCGCCCGTAATGCCTTTACGGTTGCGAAAATGCAAGTTGTTCAGATTCAAAGCCAATTATCCACCTTAATGATTGGTGCAACACCTGAACAAATTAATCAATTTGAGCAAACTCGAAATGCAACAGGTATGACAATACAATCTGTTACTATTGCCCGACAAAAACTTCAAAATCGACAAAATCAGTTAGCTCAGCTCCAAGCACAACTTGCACAAGGTGAAGCTGACTTAAAACAGCTACATATCAATTATCAACGATTAACATTAACAGCACCTGAAGATGGCAAAGTATTAAAAATCATGTTTGAAGATGGTGAATTAGCTCCGACAGGCGCACCAGCAGTGTTATTAGAGACCGATCGTAAATACATTGATATTTATGTAAACGAAAAAATGGTAAATGACTACCAACCGGGCACAACGGTTAAAGCCAATGTTATCGCCCTTGATAAAGAGATAAAAGGTAAAGTTCGTTTTGCAACCGCAGCACCTTCTTTTGCCGATTTACGTATGACACGTGAACGTGGTCAAGCTGATTTAACCTCTTATCAAGTCAGAATATATATGGAATCTATTCCAAAACTTTTAACCGGTATGACAATCGAGGTTGATCAATGATGCAAAACATCATTAAATCTATGCTTGAAGAACTTGACGCAATGTTGTCAGGTCACTTCATTCCATATTATAAAGTTGCAATAGGATTAGCAGCCATTGTTGCGCTAATCTTTTCCATTGTGTTAAGTCATGGTGCCGTTTTTGAAGGTAAGATTGCAGTTATTGATCTTGATGGTTCACATTATTCAACGGAATTAATCAGTAAAGTCAATACTTCGCCTTATATCGAAGTATCCGAAGTCATCCGATCACCAGTCAATCCTATTACTTTAGTTTCGCACGATCGCAATTTAGGGGTACTTTATATTCCTAAAGGATTAGAGAAAAGTCTTAAAAAAGGTGACCAAACTGTTCGTTTAGGGTATTTTGCCGATGATACCAATGATGCACAAAATGCCAAAGTGTTACAAAGCTTAAATGAATATATTCCTGAGTTAGGTGCTGAACTTAGCGTTGGTAAAGTGTCTGCATTAGGTTTAGGACATGAAGGGACTGAAGCCACCTTATCGCCAATGCAACTTAAAACGCGATATATGTTCAATCCAGCTAGCTCTTCCACTATATCGACAATTATCTATTTTGTTTACTTCTTTTCGTCACTGACGTATGGATTAACTTCTTTAATGATTGTCGGTCGTTTAAAAGTCACGGGCATGTGGAATACAGTTTTAGAAAGAGGCTTTGTTGCACTATTAGCAAGAACAGTCCCTTATGCATTATTTTATACGACCGGATTAACATTAATAACCGCCGTATTAGTGATCTTTGGACAATTACGTTTTGATGGTAACTATTTTATTTTTATACCAAGCATTTTCATGACCGGACTTGCATTTGGTTGGTTAGGTTTTTTACTTTCCTGGAAAACCAATAATCCAGGTGAAGGTGCAAGCAAAATGATTTTCTTAGTGCCACCAGGATTTATTATGGGTGGATCAACCATGGCGGTCGGGATTATGCCACTTTGGACTTACTATGTTAGTCATGCATTTCCTTTAGTCTGGCTATTTCGATTCTTCCGAGATATCGCCATGCGAGGACGTTCACTGATTGATATGCTATCTACCTATGGCATTTTCATTATTTATTTAACTGTCATTGCGTTTGTGGTGATGATCGTTTTTGAACGAACGCAAAAATCCATTGCACAACCCAAAACCGACGTAAGCTAAATCGTTAATAAAGTTATTGAAACTCTCATTGGGTTTCAATAACGACTTTCACTGTATTAAACTTTGGACTCAACGTCATTTCTTTTTATTGATAAAATTTCTAAATATCTTGGTAAAATTATCCAATTTGTGATCTTCATCACTTCATTAAACGAAATACACGTTATTTTTTTGATGATTTAAGTATTTTTCATTATCCATTCAAGTTTGCTAATTAACTGAATAACAATACAATATTATTTTCAAGTTATTATTACTCCCCTTACCCTTTCTTTCACTTCCTTTCAAATGAAAAGGTTTTCACGTTTTTACAACCAAAATCGGTTTTGTGACTCACCTATCATTTTTCGATCCTTTGCATATGTTTAAATTGAATAACAGAATGAAAGCAAAACAAGTAATTATGTTATGAATGATTTAATAATGAATACATTGCAACGTCGAGAAAAAATTATTTATTTACTTGGTAAAGAAAATACCGTTTCAGTCAATAAATTAAGTAAGCTTTTTAAAGTTTCAACTGTCACCATTCGTAATGATCTTCGCCATTTAGAACAAAAAGGTTGTGTATTGCGTTCCTATGGCGGTGCTATGCTAAATAAAGCTTTCGCTTTTGATAGACCTTTACAAGATAAAAGTCGTATTAACTCTACCATTAAAAATAAGATTGCCCAAAAAGCGGCAGAAATGGTTAAAGATGGTGATCGCATTATTCTCGATTCAGGGTCAACAACTGCAGCCATGGTGCCTTACCTGCGTGAAAAACAAAATCTCATTGTTTTTACCAATGCAATTAATATTGCCTATGATTTATCAATCAATACTGACATTGAAGTCATCATTGCTGGCGGTAATATTCGAAAAAAAGCCTTTTCTATTTCGGGACCAACCGTAGAACAACAACTTAAAATGTATCATTTTAATAAACTTTTTTTAGGTGTTGATGGCTTTGACCTTAGCGCAGGTATCACAACACCCAATTTTGGCGAAGCATCGGTTAATCGAGTCATGTGTCAAGTTTCAGGTCAAATCATTGCGATAACGGATTCAAGTAAATTTGGACGTAAAAGCTTTTGTATGATTGAAAAAATCAATCCTATTGAAACGCTGATTACAGATTCAAACATTCCAAAAGAATATTTAACGCAATTACACACATTAGGCATTAATGTGGTTATTGCCAATCTATAAACTTTTCTCTTTTTTTATTTTTATGACTTAACAAACAGGATCACAATTATGCAACAATACTTAAATTATTCGAAAGAGTGGTTAGAACAACACGGCGCAATTCATACAGCTAAAGAAATTTGTCAACAACCTAAAATTTGGCGTGATTTGCTTCAATTACTTTCCCAAAGACAACCTCAAATAGAAACCTTTCTAACCCCCTTACTGGCTGATCCGAATTTAGTTATTATCCTTACCGGTGCGGGATCTTCCGCTTTTGGCGGTGTCGCCCTTGCACCATGGCTAAGAGAACAGACTAAACGCAATGTTTTTGCTTATGGCACTACTGAAATTGTTGCTGATCCATTACAATATCTATCTGCCCATAAAAAAACATTAATTGTCTCGTTTGCTCGTTCTGGCAACAGCCCTGAAAGCGTTGCAACCGTAAAATTAGCCGATCAAATCGTTTCAGATTGCTATCACCTATTTTTAACCTGTAATCCCAATTGTGCATTAACCGATTATGCTAACCAAAAAAATAATGCTCAGCGTATATTTCAATTAGTCCTGCCAGAAGGAACGCATGATCTTGGGTTTGCGATGACATCGAGTATTAGTAGCATGATATTAGCCACACTGCTGCTTTTAGGCGGTATCGATACTCATGATGCAAATGATGCAGTCATGAAAATTGCCACTATTTGTGAGCAACAACTTTTAAATTGGCAAACCATCACAAAACAATTAGCCCAAAAAAATCATGAACGAGTAATTTATGTTGGTAGTAGTTGTTTCACTGGCACCGCTCAAGAAGCCGCATTAAAAATTTTAGAACTCACTGCCGGTAAAATTGCAACCCGATTTGATTCAATATTAGGTTTACGCCATGGCCCTAAATTTATGATTAATGAAAAAAGTTTAGTGGTATGTTTCTTTTCTAACGATGCTTATATCTACCAATACGATATCGATTTATTTAATGAGTTAGAACACGATCGTATCGCAACAGATGTACTTGCTTTGAGCGGTCAGCAGAGCACGCATAAACAAATATTGTCGGTTGATTGTCATCTTTCCGATTGTTGGTTGATTTTTCCTTACTTAGTTTTTGCTCAAATGTTAGCGTTTGAAAAATCACTGAGTGTTGGATTAACCCCTGACAATCCTTGTCCTACCGGTGAAGTGAATCGAGTTGTAAAAGGTGTGACCATTTATCCATTTCATCAAATTTAAGTCATCAATCCGATTAAACCTTTAAATAAAAGGATATAAAAAATATGAGTACTCCCAATATTCTTATGACACGTATTGATAACCGCTTAGTTCATGGTCAAGTCGGTGTGACTTGGGTGAATGCGCTTGGCGCTAATCTTTTATTAGTTGCCAATGACAGCGCTGCGCAAGATCCGGTACAACAAAATCTGATGGATATGGTTATTGCAGAAGGAATTCAAACGCGTTATTTCACCTTGCAAAAAACTATCGATATTATTGGCAAAGCCGCTGAACGTCAAAAAATCTTTATTGTTTGTAAAACACCACAAGATGTTCTAACTCTAGTTAAGGGTGGCGTACCCATTAAATTTGTCAATGTTGGTAATATGCACTTTTCTGAAGGGAAAAAACAGATCCATAAAACGGTATCCGTTGATGACAATGATATCGCTGCTTTTAAAGAGCTGGAAAAGTTAGGCGTCACTTGCGAAGTTCGCCGTGTACCGGACGAATCTGGCGAAAAAATAGCAGATTTACTCAATCTATCATCATAGCAAGAGGGGCAAATTATGTTAATGGATGCTTTATTGATAGGACTACTAGCCGGTATTGCTGGCGTAGACTTATTTGACGGACTTACGCATTTACACAGACCAATCGTAATTGGACCGTTAGTTGGGTTGATTTTGGGTGATGTAAAAACAGGTTTATATGTGGGTGGTTCATTAGAACTGGTCTGGATGGGCATGGTTCCACTCGCCGGCGCTCAACCTCCAAATGTTGTTATAGGCGGCGTGATTGGTACCAGTTTTGCAATTTTAACGCACACCGAGCCTAAAGTTGCCATTGGGATAGCGGTTCCCTTTGCCATAGCGGTACAAGGTTGTATTACCCTTTTATTTACATTCTATTCGCCAATGATGCACAAATGTGATCGCTATGTTGATCAGCTCAATTTTAAAGGTATTGAGTGGGTGAACTATCTGGGGATGATAATTCTATTTTGTTTCTATTTCATTGTCGCATTTTTACCTATCTATTTTGGTGCTGATGCAGCAACCGCGTTAGTTGAAAAATCACCTAAATGGTTATTAGATGGGCTTAGTGTCGCGGGCGGAATGATGCCAGCAATTGGTTTTGCAATGCTAATGAAGATTATGATGAAGAAAACGTATGTTGCTTACTTTATCTTAGGTTTTCTGGGGGTGACCTATCTTAATTTACCTATTTTAGCCATTGCATTAGGTGCTTTAGCCATTGCAATGATTGATTTCTGTAATTATAGCCGTGATAACAATAATAATGACAGTAACAAGTCTATAAGCGCAACTTCAGTGGAGGTAGAAGATGGAATTTAATGATGATCATGACCAAAAAATGGCAGATAAAGAAGAAAAACGTATGGCACAAGCACTCGCCACAAGTAAAGTTTCGGCAGATACGTTTACCGACCAAAGCCAAGATGTCACACTAACTAAAGGTGATATAAACCGAATGGCGTTTCGCTCATTGGCGTTGCAAGCATCATTTAATTACGAACGGATGCAAGCTGGCGGTTGGCTTTTTACCGTATTACCTGCATTGCGTAAAATTCATAAAAATAAGGATGATCTAAAAAATTCTATGCACATGCATATGGAATTTATCAATGTTCATCCTTTCGATGCGACCTTTTTATCTGGATTAGTCTTAGCCATGGAAAAAGGAAAAGAAAACATATCGACTATTCGGGCGGTAAAAGTTGCCTTAATGGGGCCATTAGGCGGAATCGGTGATGCGCTATTTTGGCTCACCTTATTACCAATCTGCGCAGGGATTGGCGCCTCATTAGCTTTAGAAGGAAGTCTGTTTGGTCCGATCATTTTCTTGTTAATGTTCAATTTAGTCCATTTCGGTCTACGTTTTGGACTTGCTCATTACGGTTATCATGCAGGAACCAGTGCGTTACCTTTATTAAAATCCCATACTAAGCGTATTTCACACGCAGCCTCCATTGTCGGTATGACCGTCATTGGTGCACTGGTTGCCTCTTACGTGCATTTTTCAACGCCGTTAG
This sequence comes from Gilliamella sp. CG25, assembly GCF_046635705.1. Taxonomy (NCBI): domain Bacteria; kingdom Pseudomonadati; phylum Pseudomonadota; class Gammaproteobacteria; order Orbales; family Orbaceae; genus Gilliamella; species Gilliamella sp. CG25. The sequence continues at coordinate 104,827 of NZ_JBIDFJ010000003.1, forward strand.
AAATTAATGCGGGTCAAGCGCATATTGCGTTACAAGCGGATGTGCTCGATAAACTTATGCCGAATTTGTTACCACTTGGATTTACATTAACTATTTATCACTTGATGAAACGTAACTTTTCACCCGTTAAATTAATTGGGTTAACGGTGATTATTGGTGTGGTCGGCAAATTAGTGGGAATTTTATAGAGGAAATTTATGTTAGGCGTAATATTAACAGGTCATGGTAGCTTTGCTACCGGACTTTTTGAAGCAGCAACACAAATCATTGGTGAACAAACACAATTTAATGCCGTTAATTTTCCTGATGGCATGAGTAGCGAACAATTAGCAGAACAGTTAAATACGGCATTAAAACAGTGTGATCGTGGTCAAGGTGTGATATGTTTGACAGATATTGTTGGTGGTTCGCCTTTTCGACTAGCCGCCATGTTGAGTTATCAATATAATAATATTGAAGTGATAAGTGGGACTAATCTGCCATTATTACTTGAAATATTATTACAGCGAGAGGATCTGGACTTAGCAACAATTCGTCAAGAAACCATTGAAAATGGGCAAAGAGCGATAACGAGCTTATGGCACGAGCACCAAAAAAAATCACCTAAAAATGAGGAGTGTTCTGATGGAATTTAAGCAAATCCACGCCAAACAAGTGTTAACACCGGTTGGCTGGCTTGATAATGTCATTGTCACCATTCAAAACGGAATCATCACGGATATCACACCGAGTGATAAACCGTGTCCTAATCAAATCAAACTATTACCGGCACTGATTGATACGCATATTCATGGTGTCATGGGCGCCGATACCATGGATGCGACCCATGAATCACTCAATACCATGAGCAATTTTTTAGCCCAACATGGGGTAGGTGCTTTTTTGGCAACGACGGTGACAGAAAGCCATGACAAAATCGAAGCCGCATTACGACAAGTTAAAAACAGCATTCAGCAAGGCGTAACAGGCGCAACTTTGTTAGGTTCTTATCTGGAAGGTCCTTTTTTTAATGCTATTCATAAAGGTGCCCACCCAGAAGCATTACTGCAAGCCCCCGATCGCGCTACAATTGAAAAATGGCTAACCTTAGCCGAAGGAACATTAAAGTGTATCGCTTTAGCGCCCGAGTATCCCAATGCTTTAGCCATTATCAAATGGTTACGTCATCAAAATATTCGGGTCATGATTGGGCATACCAATGCAGATTATCAAACAACAAAAGCTGCACTTTTAGCAGGCGCAAGTGGCGTAGTGCATTGCTATAATGGCATGTCAGGATTACATCATCGTAACCCAGGTGTAGTGGGTGCAGCTCTCAGCATAGATCATTGCCAAACCGAAATCATTGTTGATGGTCACCATGTACACCCTGCCGCAGTTGCAATTGCCCATAAGTGTTGTGGAGAAAATTTACTTTTAATCACCGATGCTATGCGCGCAACGGGTATGCCTAATGGTGACTATTATTTAGGTCAGTTGCGAGTGCATATGAAAGATAATGTTGTTCGCACCGATGATGGAAACTTGGCAGGTAGCACATTAACTCTTGATTGTGCAGTTAATAATTTGGCAAACTTTACTAATACTTCTTTTGATAAGGCTTGGCTACATGGTAGTTATTACCCAGCCAAAGCATTAGGCATAGACAACACATTGGGTAGCATTGCGCCAGATAAAATCGCTAATTTGGTTGTTCTTAATGAACAAAATCAATTGATTGCAACTTTAGTCAAAGGCAATATCGTTTATCAATCTAATCAATTCAACGAACAATATATCACTCACCCCAAACAAGTTTAATAAATATGGAAAATGCCTGAATAATAACTCATCATTAATAGCAATTGAGTTTTGATTTAAGCAAATTAGGAGATCAGATGAAAAAAATAATATCAAAGGGAATCATAGCATTAACAACTGTTTTATCTTTCAATGTACCAGCTATAGAAACAGTGAACGATTTTACATTAGAACAAGTTGTTGTTTTTAGTCGCCATGGTTTGCGAGCACCATTAGCTAGCCCTAATAGTACGTTGGGTAAAGTCACGCCCAATCAATGGCCGCAATGGGATACCCCAGCGAGTTATTTAACGACTCGTGGTGGGGCATTAGAAAGCTATTTTGGTCACTATTTCAGTGAATGGTTAGTCGATAACAAATTATTAAATCAAGATCGTTGTCCAAACGACCAAGATGTTTATATTTATACCAATAGTTTGCAACGCACAATTGCCACCGGACAGTTTTTTGCGGTTGGTGCTTTTCCGGGTTGTCTTGTGCCAATTATCCATAAAGAAAAGCTTGGCAGCATGGATCCGCTATTTTTTCCTGTCATTGATGATAATAGTTCAGCCTTTAAACAGGCCGCAATCAATTCAATTAACCAAACTGCCGATACCAAAGGCATTGAAGGGCTGAATGAAAAACTGGGTAAAGCGTATCAAGACATGTCGGCTATCCTAAATTACCCTAATTCAACCAATTGTATTACACATAAACAGTGTGATTTTGCACATTTACCCACCGAGCTTATTATTGAAAAAGGCAAGGAACCTGGCATAACAGGCGCACTTCGCACGGGAACATCCATTGCTGATGCTTTTATCTTACAATATTATGAAGGATCGCCTTTACATGATATTGCTTGGGGGCAAATAAAGGATAAACAACAATTCGAACAATTAGTTGCGATCAAAGAGCACTACAATAGCGTTTTATTTGGATCGCCCGTTGTGGCAAAACAAGTGTCAGCAAAATTAGTTAATTATATTAATCACGCTTTTTCAGAAAATGAAGTACATCCTAAATTTACGCTGTTAGTGGGACATGATTCCAATGTAGCCTCCCTACTTTCAACAATTAAAATTAAGCATTACACGTTACCAGAGCAGTTTGAAACCACCCCTATTGGTGGGAAAATTGTCTTTCAAAAATGGCGTAATAATCACAATGGCGAAGCATTGATGAAAATTGAATATTTTTATCAATCCACCGACCAGATCCGTGACTTAGTACAATTAAACCGTCAAAACCCACCTCATAAAGTCGTATTAGAAATGGAAAATTGTCCTATTAATGCTAATGGATTTTGTTCATTTTCAACGTTTAAACAAGTGCTGAATCATCTCATCCAATAGCATTAATTTTATCGCTCGTGTGCTTAAAAAGTCACTTAAGCACACTCTATCAAATCCTAAAACATAACGATGTATTTTGATGTTAGCCGTGGCTCACTCATTTCGTAAAAATAAAATGAGTTCACCATTATAACTATAAAATCACTTTTTAGTGACAATACATACCCCCCATTATTAACTGACAGTAAGTGACTGCCAGTGTAATAAATTAACGCTCATTTCAAGTTAATTACCCATACTTTTCTATTATAATTTTCCTGCACTTCCACAAATGCGAATTTTTTCTTCCACAATTTTCGCCATAGCTAATTTAGCTGGTTGCATATAATGTCTTGGATCGTTAGCATCAGGGTGATGATTAAAATCTAGCTTTAACGCATCTGAAAAAGCAATTTTTAATTCCGTTGCCACATTCACTTTACAAATGCCTAAGGAAATCGATTTTTTTACCATCACTTCAGGAATACCCGATGCGCCATGTAATACCAGTGGAATATCAACTTTATCGCGTATTTTAGCTAATCGTTCAAAATCAAGTTTAGGTTCACCTTTATAGAGCCCATGAGCTGAACCAATGGCAACAGCCAGCGAATCGATACCTGTGCGCTCGACATACGCTTTGGCGGCATCCGGATCTGTAAATGCACTCTCTTTATCTTCAACAATTAAATCATCTTCTTGCCCACCAAGCCTGCCTAATTCGGCTTCAACACTTGCATTATATTGATGACTAAATTCAACCATTTTTTTCACAATTTCAATATTTTCTTCATAGGGATGATGTGAAGCATCAATCATAATCGAGCGAATACCCGCTTCAATTTTTTCTTTAATATCACTGATGTTTTCGTGGTGATCCAAATGTAACGCAAAAGGAAAGCGCAGCATTTGTGCTGCGGTTTTGCAAATATTAATTAAGTAGGGTGTGCCTGCATATTGATAAGTTGACGGTGTTGCTGCGAGTATAACCGGTGATTCCATTTTTTTGGCTGTATCAACCACAACTTGAATGGTTTCCAGATTGTGTATATTAAACGCAGGTACGGCATATTTTTCACGTTGTGCTTTTTTTAACATCTCTTGACTAGAAATAAGATACATAAGTCACTCCTAATTAACCTTATATTTTTAGATAATTTTTGTAATTTTCACTTGTTGATAATAGTGGTCGTAATGACGCATATTCACAAACCCTGTCTGTGATTCCATGGCATTGAGCATTCCCATCGTCATAGCTCGAGCTAACATCACTTCAATCGATTCATTTTCATGCAAGCTGACTGCCAGCCCAGCTAAAGTAATATCTCCTGAACCCACCGGATTAATGACCTTAATTTGGGGAATTGAGGCTTGATAATATTGATGATGGCAACGCGCAAACGCTCCATTTTTCCCTAATGAGATAACAATAATCGGAATGTCACTTAATAACGGATGGTTGAGTGCTTGGATTAATGAATGGGTATCATCCGCATCAATCTTCATCTCAATGATTTGTTGTAATTCTTCTTTATTTGGCTTGATTAAATAAGGTTTGTGTTTTGAAATCAGTGTTGCATAGAGCATTTTGCCTGATGAATCTAACAACACCGGAATTTGACGTTTTTCAGCTTGTTCAATTAATTTAACATAAAAATCGATGGGAAAACCTTGAGGCAATGATCCCGATATTGTAATGATTTTGGCTTGCTCAAGCATGGTTTCATAATGGTTCAGAAATTGTTCAACATCATTACTGTCCAACTCTGGGCCTGACTCTAAAATTTCAGTTTGATTGCCTTCATGCAAAATAGCGATGCAGTTTCTTGACTCCTGTTTAGTTGTATAAAAGCAATAAGCAATGTTATCTTTGTCTAACTGCTTTTTAATGTATTCACCAGTTGTTCCACCAATAATGCCAGAGGCTAAAACAGGTATACCAGAAAATTTTATACCTCGGGTCACGTTAAGCCCTTTACCACCAGCTGTCTTTTTTACATTCGATACCCGATTAATATCATCAATAATTAATTTATTTAAGGGGTATGCGATATCCACTGAAGGATTCATTGTAATCGTTAATATCATATTCTCACCTACATGTTAATGCTTTGTGAGAAATAACCATTGAGCAACCGTAATCTTTAAACTAACACCTATTTTCAACTGGTTAAAAAAGACTTAAACCGTATTGATGAAAATAGCATTTTTCGATCCACTCAATTGTCTTAAAAAAGTACACCATGACCAGAAAAATATCTTAAACCGCTATTAAATTGACGCCTTGCTGCTCAAATTCTTGTCGACACCTATCATTAATACCCGAATCCGTTATGATAGTGTCTAATTTATTGAGCGGTAACACGATGTTGATTCCATTGCGTCCAAATTTAGATGAATCTAAAACTGCGACGACTTTTTTAGCGGCATTTGCCATAATACTACTAATGGTGTAACCTTCATTAAACGTTGTTATTCCTCGTTTTGCATCGATTCCATCTGCGCCGACAAATAAAATATCAGCAGAGATACCGTCTAACGATTGCTCAGCAATTTTTCCATGAAAAGAGCGCGTCTTGTGTCTGAGTGTTCCACCACATATAAATAACATAATGTCACTATTGTCGGAGAGAATAAAAGCAGAGGTAAGACTATTGGTAATGACAGTGATATGCTTTAATTTAACCAGTTCTTCAGCTATCAACATCGTGGTGCTACCACTATCTAAAATAATAATATCGCCTTCTTTAACATGTTTAACTGCTTCAATTGCAATGCGTTTTTTAGCTTCAATAAATCGCTGATAACGTTCTTCTAATTGCAATTCTTTAAATGATTTGATGTCATCATTGTCAATAATTTTGGTTGCACCACCATGAAATCGGCTTAGCACGCCTTGTTTTTCTAATAATCTAAGGTCTGTTCTAATGGTCACTTCAGAAACACCATACTGTTCTGACAGATCACTGACCAATACCGTACCTTTCATATTAAGAATATCTATAATTTGTTGGCGTCTTTCACTTGCGTTCATAATATTTCCTTTTTCGAAATCTTTTCAGCAGTGTATAACAAACAAAATCAAAAGATAAGTTTTCATTTTCAATGATTGACGTTAATCAATAGTTAATTGCAGTTGAGCAATATTTTTCCATTCATGGCTCGCCCATTTAAACTGGTAACTTGCTCAATAAACGAATCAAAATCACCGATACCGGCAACCAGTTCATCCAGTTTTATTTTTCCTTCTACAAAAAATTGGCTTACCAGTTGCCACTCTTTGCCTGGCCATGGCGCAGAATAATTCATCCAACTACCTAAAATTTGTAGTTCTTTTCGTAGAATTAAACTAAATATTTTTTCTGAAAGCGTCAGATCATTATGTAAAGTGCCAACCAAACCAATTTGAGCTCGTGGGCCAGCAATCTCAATGGCGAGTTTAACGGTAATCGGTGATCCAGCCGTTTCTAATACCAACTGATCAAACCGATTGATTGATAATGCTTGATAAATTTCATCTGCTGTAAGGTCTTTTGAGTTATAGACCTGATCTGCGCCTAAGCGTTTAGCTAGCAGAAGGCGATCGTCATTAATATCAAGAACAGTTACCGTGTTGGCACCCATTGCTTTTGCGCATTGCATAGCAAGCAATCCAATTGTACCGCCGCCTACAATGACCACGTTTTTATCTTGGCAACCACCAGCTAATAAAATGGCATGCATTCCCACTGTCATTGGTTCGAAAAAAGCCCCTTGAAGTGGTGTAACGCCTTTTGGCAATTTAAAGGCATTTTTTTTATTTAATAAAATATACTCAGCAAATCCCCCCGTTATTCTTGAGCCAACAAAGGTATAGTGCTTACAAAGCGAGTAATAATGTTTTTTACACTCATCACAAGCAAAGCATGGCAATAAAGGGGCACATGAGATTAAATCACCTATTTCAAATTCGGTCACACCGCTACCTAATTCTGTCACAACACCACTAAATTCATGTCCCAGTGTAATAGGGTAAAAATGTGCGCCATGATGAAATATTCGAGGTATATCCGAGCCACACAATCCCGAATAAGCGACTTTAACTAAAATCTGATCCGGTGAGATTATTTTGGGTACTGGAATATCCTTTATAGATAACGTACCTCCTTCATTGACTAGAATCACTTTCATTTTATGTTCCTTTTTAAACAATCAATTTTGTTAATGCATGCTTTCACTGACATTTCAGTGAAAGCATAGAAATCAACTTCATTTCAATAATTTATTGCTTAGTGTTTATCGCCTCTATTTACTTAATTTTGCCCAGTTGTAACTTGATATTTTCGAGCCCGTTTCCATGTTAAAAATAGGCAGAAAAGATAGAAAATTCCAATAGTGATAAATCCAATAGGTTGTTTCAAATTGACTAGTTGAACCATGATATAAGTAATAGGCGATCCACCTTGATCCATAGCACCGACTGAAATACCGGTATCGGAATTGATCGTACCTGCATTGAGGGCTAATTGGGTCGTAAGCGGAATCATTTGTGTAGCAATCCATAACGTGATAGCAATGATGATGGAACCGGAAAGAATAATTCTAAATAGATTACCTTGGTGAATCGCTACCCCCATCGCAATGAAGAAGCCAATCGTTGCTAAATCCCCAAAGGGTAAGACCTCATTACCTGGTAATATAATGGCGATAAAAATACTTAAAGGAATAAAAATTAAACTAGCCGAAACAACGGTTGAATGTCCTAATAGTAGAGCAGGATCTAAACCAATAAGAAAATCTTGCCCACCAAATTTAGATTGTAAATGTTTACGTGCCTGTTTAGATATTGGTGTTAAGCCATCCATAATCGGTTTAATTACGCGTGGCATCAATAACATTACTGCGGCTGTTTGAATAGCAAGTTGTAATGTCTCTTTAACGCCATATCCGGCTAATATTCCCAACAAGATCCCCATAAATAATCCAACAGTGACCGGTTCGCCAAACGCGCCAAATCTTTTTTGCATGTCAACGGCGTTAAAGTTAATCTTATTAATAACAGGTATTTTCTCAATCACCGCATCAACAAATACCGCAATTGGTCCACAATAAGCAGATGTGCCATGCGGAACAGCAATGCCTTCAAGTTCAAAAAACTCTTTAGTATCTTTGGCAAACCAATCCCCTAGCTTATAAGCAATAATGGCATGGACAATCACACCTGCGATACCTAACCAGTAGGATCCAGATGCGATATAAACCAGTGCACCAGTAAAGGTCATATGCCAAATATTCCAAATATCAACATTAACAACTCGAGTGAGTTTAGAAACCAACATCACAATATTGACGGCTATAGCAATGGGAATTGCAACTAAAGCAATTTGTGATGCCCATGTCATCGGCGCAGCGCCGGGCCAACCAACATCAATAACATTCAAACTGATATCAAATCTTTCTGCCATGGCTTTTGCTGCTGGTCCAACTGAACTTGTGAGCAACCCCACAACCAAACCGATTCCAACAAAACCGATGCCGATATGAATACCAGCTTTTAAGGCATCACCCACTTTCATTCTTAACACTAATGAAAAGAGAATAATCACAATCGGCAACATGACTGAAGGGCCAAGATCCAAAATGTACTGCATAATTTCGGTAAACATATACTTATCCTTTTAGAATCGACAATATTTTATCTTTTAGCTGATCAATCCCTACCCCCGAAACAAAAGGCATACCGTGTACAATCGGGATATCACCAAAAGTTTGATCCATTCTGGCTGTAGTACAGATCAAATCGACATCATCAATAAAAGTATTAATTTCATTAATACGACACTGAACAAGATCTAACTTAATATTATTTTCTTTGCAGAGTTCTTTTATCTCTTCTGCAGCCAAAGTTGATGTTGCAACTGCACCACCACACGCAACAATAATCTTTTTTTTCATAATGCCTCCTAAACAACTTTCTAATTAAATATCACGTTATTAAATCGTTCAGCTATCTGATCTTGCTGTGCGTTTAATAAGAAGTGATAGAACTCTTTATCTTGTAAATTTGAAAATAATGCTTTTAAAAGCGTGAGTTGATCTTCTGGTGAAGTCACGACCAGTGAAATGATTAATGAAACCTCTACAATACTGTCTTCATCTGCTCGATTAAACGCAACAGGTGATAGTGTTCGAACAATAAAGATAGCCGGCGATATAGCATGCTCTGCTTCACAATGAGGAATGGCAACCGCATAACCATCAAGCGCAATACCCGTTGGAAATGTTTTTTCCCTTTCTATCAATGCTTCTAAATGACTTTTTTTGACAATCCCTTTTTGTTGTAGTTGCTCACTAATATAAGTAAGCGCTTCTTGTTCATTGTTAAATCGAAGATCATCTTCGATAAAGAGCTGACATTTGTTCATCTTTGATCACCCTTATTGCCTTTCTTCATTTTTTTAATAATACTTTCGAAATCAAAAGTTATAATGAAAGATTATTTTCTTTCGAAATTAAAAGCAAATGACAATTATTATTTTTGTGATCGAAATCTATTTTTTAAGTAAAATTTGAAATTGATTGTGATAAATTTATGATTGGGCATAATATAGTTCATGATCTTCATCACAAAAGCGCGTTCTCGATATTGAAAATATCATTAAAATACTCAGAATATTATTGATAAAAAACGGAAAGGTAAGAGGTCTTTGTGTCACAAAAAACTCAACAGGTATTTGTATTAATGGGGGTATCAGGAAGCGGTAAATCAGCTGTTGCCAAACATGTGGCTTATGATCTTGATGCCGCTTTTTTAGATGGTGATTTTTTACATCCTAAAGCCAATATTTTAAAAATGCGCAGTGGTATGCCTCTAGATGATGAAGATAGAATGCCGTGGCTTCGTTTAATTAGTGATGCAGTATTTGCCATGAGCAATGTTAATCCTATTTCAATTATTATCTGCTCAGCGTTAAAAAAACAATACCGAGATATTATTCGAGGCGAAAATAAAAATATTCATTTTATTTATTTAAAAGGTGGGTTTGAGGTCATTGAAAACCGTTTAGCTGAACGTCAAGGTCATTATCAAAAAACGGGAATGTTACAATCCCAATTTGATACTTTAGAAGAACCATCACAAGATGAAAACGATGTTTATACCGTTAATATCGAACAACCTTTAGCCGATGTAGTCAATGATACCGAATGTATCATACAGAAAATCTGTAACAGCTAAACAATCACTCAAAGCAATGATTGTTAATCAGTTGGTAATGTATCATCAACTATTCTGCCGATGGTATCGGCAGAATAATCGAGATAATTTAACATTATTTTTTAATAAAATTATCCACTAATAAATTTACAACATCCCCCATTTTGCCACTCAATGATGCTTTGACGCTATATAGCGCCATTCCCATCACTTGAGACGCTTGAATTTCCGGTGGCATAACCAGCTCATTAGCACTTGTTTTGACATCTAATAAGGCAGGTCCAGAATGTGCTAAAAATGATTGCATCGCTGCTTCAAGTAAATCTGAATCTTCTACTCTGATCGAAAACAGTCCCATTGCACTAGCCACTTTAGCAAAGTCAGGATTGTGTAAATCGGTGTAATGATCCACAATTCCTTCTACTTTTTGCTCTAATTCGACAAAGTTGAGAGAGCTGTTATTTAATACAATAATTTTTATCGGTAACTGTTCTTGAATAGTCGTCAGTAAGTCCCCTAATAGCATACTAATGCCACCATCACCCGATAGCGTTATCACTTGTCGGTTAGGAAATGCTTTTTGTACGCCTAAAGCTTGTGGCATAGCATTAGCCATGGTGCCATGTTTTAAACTGATGACCGTGCGTCTTTTTCCATTAGTATTAAAGTGTCGACAAGCCCAAACCATTGCTGAACCCACATCAGCACATAGAACAGCATCATCATTAGCATATTTATCAACTAATTCCGTTAAATATTGCGGATGAATCGTTGATTTTGAAGGCATGGCTTTTTTGTTCAATTTATCCATTGCTTTCATATATAATTGGCGGCATTTTTCTAAAAATGCAGCATCTTGTTTTTCTTCAACTAAAGGGATTAAAGCCGCCAAAGTAGGTTGACTACTTCCGACAACACCTACACTCACTGGATGACGTCGACCAAGGTGAGTTGCATCGATATCAACTTGAATAATGGTGGCATCATTTGGGTAAAATTGAGACCATGCAAAATCAGCGCCTAACATTAGCAGCACATCACACTCTTTAATGGCGGTTAATCCTGATTCAACGCCAAACATACCCGTCATACCGACATTGTAAGGGTTATTGTATTCAACAAAATCCTTACCTCTTGATGTATGCACAATGGGCGATTTCAATTTTTCGGCAAGTGCGATTAATTCATCATGAGCGCCATTTGCGCCTTGTCCGGCAAAAATAGCCACTTTTTGATTTTTATTTAAGATTTCTGCAATTTGGGCAAGCTCTGTATCTGATGGGCGAATGATCGGATTAGGATGATAAATTTTATGCCCACTTTTATCTTCCACTTTTTCTAAACTAATATTATAAGGAATAACCAGAACAGCAACGCCACGTTGATTTATTGCAGCTTGAACGGCAGCCGTCGTAATCTGTCTTGCTTGAGTAGGATCGTTAATTTGACGACAAAAGACAGAACAATTTTTATAAACAGATTCAAAATCAACTTCTTGCGGAAAATCTGTTCCCTGTTGTGAGGTAACCAGTTGACTGGCTAAGAGAATAACAGGTGCTTTATTGCGCTGAGCTTCATAAATACCATTGATAAAATGTAAGCTTCCCGGCCCACAAGAACCTGCACATGCAGTTAGCTGATTAGTCAGATAAGCCTCGGCTCCTGCTGCAAAAGCTCCGACTTCTTCGTGTCGAACATGCACCCACTCAATGTCACTTTTTTTAATGGCACTGGTAATGTAATTGAGTGTATCACCCACAATACCATAACAGTGTTTAACACCAGCTTCCTCTAAGACTTCGATAATAATTTGTGCAACTGATTTTTTTAATGACATACTGTCTCCTAGACACAATTAACAGATTAAATAATCTAAGTTAACTAAATTACACCTAAGTTTTAATAAAGCGAATAGGTTATGAAAAAAAAAGCAAAAAATGTTAAAAATGTAATGTTCGTTAATTTTTTTGAGAATAAACTTTTTTGGAAAATATTCCCTATTACAATAAATCAAGGTATTATGGTTAAAATCCAATCGTTCTCATAGAGTGACTTTTTGTGGAAAATTTGTCATCCGGGCAAAATTTATTAACCTCTTTAACTGCATTTTTGCCTCATTACTTTATCGAATATTATCCGCTTATTACTGTTTGTTTATTGCTATTGATTGCAATTTTAATGTTTTCATTCAGCAAATTAAGAATGGATATTATTGCATTGCTAACCATTACAGCTATTTCAGTCACGGGTATTTTAACGCCTGCTGAAGCGTTTTCGGGGTTTAGCGATCCTAATATCATTTTAATTGCATTATTGTTTATCATTGGTGAAAGTTTAGTCCGTACTGGCATTTCGTTCAAAATGAGCGAATATATTCTTAAGGTATCCGGAAAAAATGATGTTCGAATTATTACCTGTATTATGCTCGGTGTGGCGTTACTGGGTTCAATAATGAGTTCCACAGGCGTTGTCGCTATCTTTATTCCTGTTGCCATCAGTATTGCCAATCATACGGGTATTCATGTTAAAAAATTAATGATGCCACTGTGTATTGCCGCTTTAATTAGTGGCATGATGACATTGGTTGCAACCGCACCTAATCTGGTGGTTAATAGTGAGTTAAATCGAGCAAATTTAACCGAATTCGGTTTTTTCTCTATCACCCCTATTGGGTTAGGCGTGCTTGTTGTTGGCGTCATTTATTGTATATTAACGCGCAATTGGTTATTAACAGCTCAACAAGTTTCTCCGACAAATACCCAGCCACAAAGAAGAAAAATCACAGATTTAATCAGAGACTATAAATTAATTGGTCGGGCACATCGTGCACAAATATTACCAGGCTCGCCTTTTGTTGGTCGTACGATTGATGGTCTACATTTACGAAGTGAACACGGTGTCAATGTTATTGGTATTGAACGTTGGCGAAAATTTCAAAAAGTATTAATCCCCGTAAATGGGGCAACAGAATTTCGGGAAAACGATATTTTATTATTAGATATGTCCCACTCCGAAGCCGATTATCGAACATTTTTATCGACCAATAATCTTGAACCTAAAGTTTTACGAGGTGAATATTTTTCGGAACAAGTGAAAGAAGTTGGCATGGCAGAAGTGGCGCTATTACCTGAATCGTCACTTTGTGGCAAAACACTCAATGAAATCGATTTTAGAGAAAAATACTTTTTAACCGTAATTGGAATTTGGCGTAATCATGCCCCTGTTGATACCAATAACTTATTCCAAGAACGTTTAGAAATGAGTGATACTTTACTGGTATGTGGGGATTGGGGATCGATTCAAAAATTACAAACTCGTACCAATGATTTTGTTGTTTTAGATTATCCGTCGGATATTGATGATGTTGCACCTGCAAGTTCTCAAGCATTTGCAGCATTAATTAATTTGACCATTATGATTATATTGATGGTAACGGGGCTTGTTCCTAATGTCGTAGCTGCCCTAATAGCTTGTCTTTTAATGGGAGCAACACGCTGCATCGACATGAATAGTGCTTATAAATCGATACACTGGCCAACACTCATTTTGATCATCGGTATGATGCCGTTTGCTTTAGCACTGAATAAAACCGGCGGCATTTCGCTCATATCGGCATGGTTAGAAATTCATTTACGTTCTTTCAGTCCGTATATGGTGCTGACCTTCATTTTCTTATTATGTTCAACTGTTGGTCTCTTTATTTCTAATACGGCTACAGCAATACTCATTGCCCCTATTGCAATTGATCTGGCAATAAAATTTGGTTATTCACCTTATCCGTTTGCAATGACTGTGGCTATAGCGACCTCTGCTTCCTTTATCACGCCGGTCTCTTCGCCGGTAAAAACCATGGTCGTTGCGCCAGGTGGTTACAGCTTTAGTGACTTTGTAAAAGTCGGTGTACCTTTAACCTTTCTCGTTATGGCGGTGAATATTGCATTAGTACCTATATTTTTTCCTTTTTAATTATTAATTCATCATCAGTTTGATAAAACCAACATATCGATTCTTTTTGATTAAAGATTCTTAATGAAAATTAAGTTATAATTATCCGAGTTTTTTGATGATGGATTATAGACATATGCCACAAACAGCCAAGCCATTAAATATTATTTTTGCTGGTACTCCTGACTTTGCCGCAACCCATTTAAAAGCATTAATTGATGCTAAACATAATGTCATTGCGGTTTTTACTCAGCCCGATCGCCCTGCCGGACGTGGTAATAAATTAACCGCAAGTCCGGTTAAACAATTAGCAATTGAAAATCATCTTCCTGTTTATCAACCGGCAACACTCAAAACGGAAGAAAATCAAAAAATCATTGCGGAGCTAAATGCCGACATTATGATTGTGGTGGCATATGGTCTTATTTTACCGCAAGCTGTGCTTGATATGCCTAAACTAGGTTGTTTAAATGTGCATGGTTCATTATTACCAAGATGGCGAGGCGCAGCTCCTATTCAACGCGCTTGTTGGGCTGGAGATACTTTAACCGGTATCACAATTATGCAAATGGATGCTGGGCTTGATACGGGTGATATGTTATATAAACTCACCTGTCCAATTGAACCTTCTGATACAAGTACAACGTTATATAACAAACTGGCGCAATTAGGTCCACAAGGACTACTTGATACTTTAACACTCATTGCTGAAGGGAAAATCCAACCTGAAAAACAGGATCCATCACAGGTCACTTACGCTGAAAAATTATCTAAACAAGAAGCTAAACTTGATTGGAATTTATCGGCACAGCAACTTGAACGTTGTGTTCGCGCCTTTAATCCTTGGCCTGTTAGTTATTTTGAAGTTAATGGCGAACCAGTGAAAGTATGGCAAGCAGAAGTGGTATCCACTCACCACAATCAACCAGTCGGTACTATTTTACAAGCAGACAAAAAAGGGATATGCATTGCAACAAGCGATGGTGCATTAAATATGACACTACTACAACCTGCCGGAAAAAAACCGATGTCAGCTCAAGATTTATTAAACTCTCGCAAAGCTTGGTTTGTTGTTGGTGAAAAACTAAGTACCAACTAATTAATCAATGTAAAAAATTACAGGATGAATCATCCTGTAATGATTATCTTTTTTTAGCCAGCAAAGTCGCAAATCTCAATTTAATTCGATTACCATGACTATCGGTTTTATGTAATTCTCCAACATTTTCGTTATATTTCAGTATTTCCCAATCCTGATAATATTCCCGCAATTCATTTTCTTTAAACGTAAATGAAAAACCCACAGAACAAGGATAATCAGAAGTAGACATAGCGCTTACAATAAGATTATAACCACCCGATTTAGTCAATTTTTGCATATTATCAATAATTTTAGGGATTTTTTCAGGTTGTAAAAACATCATGACAACCGTTGAAAGAACAAAATCATACTCACCCTCTAAATTTGCTTGATTGATATCATATACTTTTGCATTAATGTGCTTTAGGTTTTCATCATTGATGATTTGATTTAAATTACCAATACTTAATTCGGATTTATCAACTGCATTCACATCAAAACCAAGTAGCTGTAAATAGAGCGAATTGCGTCCCGAACCACAGCCTAAATCCAATACCTTTCCTAACGGGATAATTTTGCTTGCCGCTAGCACTTCAGAATGTGTTTTGGTCATTTGATACTTTTTAAAAGTATAGTCTTCTGGTAAACAGTAAAATGATAGTTGGCATTGTAAATTTTCAGATACCTGAGCGATACGATGCCATTGCTGAGGCAAAATAAAGGGTGGCTGGTGAGAAACATCATAATGATGTTGCGATATGATTTCCCCTTGTTCAGTTAATATCTCAAAATCGATACTGCCCACTAGGATATTGAGCTTAGCCCAAGTGCCAACTTGCGTATTATGTTTTTCACAAAATGATTGAGGTAATGATTTAGCATTCCAAACAGGTAATGTTTTATAACAAATTAGGTTTTTCAAAATTTTATCACGAGTTAACTAAATTAATAGTTGACTATTATAGTCAATTATTGATGAGATAAACAACGTTTTGTTGGTAACTCAGCAACCAAAACAAAATCATTAAAAGTAAATTTATAGTAGCGAAGTTGACTTTATCAACATATAATCTTCATCATCCTAGACTGTATAGTAAAATAATAGAGGAAAACTTTATGGGATTTTTAACAGGTAAACGCATACTCGTTACCGGTGTTGCAAGTAATCGTTCTATTGCTTATGGTATTGCACAAGCAATGCATCGTGAGGGTGCAGAATTAGCATTCACTTATCAAAGTGATAAATTAAAAGCACGCGTTGAAGAATTTGCGGCTGACTTTGGTTCTAAAATCGTGTTACCTTGTGATGTTGCTCACGATGATAGTATTACTAACCTATTTACAGAACTGGCAAAAACATGGGATAAATTTGACGGTTTTGTCCATGCTATTGCTTTTGCGCCTGGCGATCAATTAGATGGTGACTATGTTAATGCCGTCACGCGTGAAGGTTTTGCTATCGCTCACGACATTAGTTCTTATAGCTTTGTTGCAATGGCTAAAGCATGTCGTTCGATGTTGAATCCAAATTCAGCGTTAGTGACCCTTTCTTATCTAGGTGCTGAACGAGCGATCCCTAACTATAATGTAATGGGTCTTGCTAAAGCATCTTTAGAAGCAAACGTACGTTATATGGCAAATGCTATGGGTCCAGAAGGAATTCGTGTGAATGCTATCTCTGCAGGTCCAATTCGTACTCTTGCTGCATCAGGCATTAAAGATTTCAAAAAAATGCTATCACATTGTGAATCGGTTACGCCAATTCGTCGTACAGTTACAATTGAAGACGTGGGTAATTCTGCGGCATTTTTATGTTCAAACTTAGCATCGGGTATTACGGGTGAAGTTGTGCATGTTGACGGTGGATTTAGCATTGCTGCAATGAACGAGTTAGAACTTAAATAATGGGTATTATTTAAAAAATAAAAAAAGGGCATCAATATTGATGCCTTTTTTATTCGTCTATTTTCTAATTTTTTAGGATTAAAAAGGGCAGTCCATACATTCATTTGATTTCATCCTTTAATTTTTGAATCTATTCAGATATATCGTAAGTTCCACACCTTTCTTGTAAGAATTCTTTATCGACTGTTTTTATCGTGTTAACACTAACACGATGTTAATCATTATTCATTTCATGATCTTTTATCATTTCATTGGTCAGTTTTAGTCAAAAATAAAAATTATGAATACTTATCCTTCATTTTCCGTTAAAATCTTAAGATGTTTGCTCAATACAAGTTTGTTGGAGAAAAAATGAAAATAGCAAAAAATACAGTAGTCAGTTTGGCATACCAAGTTCGCACTAAAGACGGGGTTTTGGTTGACGAAGCAACAACTGTTGCACCTCTAGAATATTTACAAGGTGCGGGTAATTTATTACAAGAGCTTGAAAATGCACTAGAAGGCCATCAAGTTGGTGATAAATTTGATGTTGAACTTATCAATGCTTACGGTGATTTTAATGATGCACTGGTGCAAAATGTGCCACGTGATGTATTTGTCGGGGTTGATGAACTTGAAGTTGGCATGCGCTTTTTTGCAGATACCGACCATGGCGCTTTACCCGTTGAAATTACCGCAATTGATGGGGATACTGTGACAATTGACGGAAATCACATGTTAGCGGGACAAGATTTAAAATTTAATGTTGAAGTATTAGCTATTCGTGAAGCAACAGAAGAAGAAATTGCGCATGGACATATCCATAGTGAACATGGTCACGAACATGGGCATGGTGGTTGTGGCTGTGGCGGACACGATCATGAAGATGAAGAAGATAGTGGTTGTTGTGGTGGCGGTCATGGAAGCTGCGGTTGCCATTAAGTCATCATATTAATTTACAAAAAAGCGCTTGATAGCGCTTTTTTGTCATCATGTGAAATATTATTCATTTTTTTGAGAAACAGTTCACAGTTTTCTCAATTTTCAATTCTTTTAAGCCAATTTTCTAAGAATAATTAGTTTTTTTATGAGTGGAATACAAATACTATGCATCCTTCATGTCCAAAACTGATGCCGAGAGAAAAACTTTTACAATTTGGTGTTGAAATGCTAAGTGATGCAGAACTGCTTGCGCTATTTTTACGGACAGGTACACGAAAATTACCTGTTTTAGAACTAGCTCAAAATTTATTAAATGAATTTGGCTCATTTTATCATTTAATGAACGCTACTCATGAGCAGTTTTGTAAAAAACATGGATTAGGTACCGTTAAATATACTCAGCTCAAAGCTGTCGTTGAATTATCGCACCGATATTTGAAAGTAAAAATGACAAATGAAAATTATCTCACTTCACCTTCGTTAACTCACCATTATTTAGCTAGTCGCTTAGCTAACAAAGATCGTGAAATCTTCATGGTTATTTTTCTGGACAATCAAAATCACGTCATTACATCTGAAGAAATGTTTATTGGTACTTATAACTGTGTAGAAGTTCATCCCAGAGAAGTAGCCAGAAAAGCATTACAATATAATGCTGCCTCTTTAATTTTAGCCCACAATCACCCTTCTGGTTTAGCAGAACCAAGCCAAGCAGATCGGAATTTAACGCGCAAGTTGGATCAAGTTTGTGAATTAATCGATATCCGTATTATTGATCATATTGTAATTGGTAAAGGTGAATATGTCTCATTTGCTGAACGTGGATGGATTTAATTGTTATTTTTACTTACAATAGAGGTCAATATTTAAAAAGTCTAATTGTGAAAATAATATGAGACAACAAATTGAATTATTAGAAACCAAAGTTGCGTTTCAAGAAATCACCATTGAAGAATTAAACCAAGCAGTAACCAACCTTCAAGCCGATGTTAGTAAACTAAAAGAGCAATTAATGTTATTATCACAAAAACTACAAGCCACTCAAACATCGAATATTGCTAATTTATCTGAGGAAACCCCACCACCACACTATTAATTATGTTTATAGTCAGATATCTCAATGATGAAATAATAATGTAGCCTATTTTTAAAAAACTATTAATACTTATTTATTAGATGCTCTTAAATTAACATTAGAAATATCCAGAAGAGTTATAAAAACATCGATATCTAAATCTACTTAAAAATAAATTAACATTGAAATTTCAATTAAACTAATCCCTCTCAATAGATTTTCATGCCATATGTTTATTAAAAACAACATAAGCTTAATTTTTAATCAATTAAAGAATAGGAATATAGTAGATTTAGATACGATGAACTTAAGGATAAGGAAACCAAAGTTAAAGGATCTGTGATAGATATCATCAATAAAAAACCGGCGTATAGCCGGCTTTTGTATACAATGATTTAAAATCTTATTCAGCTGTTGCTTCTGCTTCTACTGCAGGGCGATCAACTAATTCAATATAAGCCATTGGAGCATTATCTCCGTCACGGAAACCACATTTCAAAATACGTACATAACCACCTGGACGGGTAGCAAAACGTGGACCTAGATCTGAAAATAATTTTTTCACTGTATCTTTATCACGGATACGAGCAAAAGCCAAACGGCGATTAGCTACGCTATCGCTTTTGGCTAGCGTAATTAACGGTTCAACAACACGACGCAACTCTTTTGCTTTAGGCAATGTAGTTTTGATGATTTCATGTTCAACAAGTGAACTAGTCATGTTACGAAACATTGCTTGACGATGGCTGCTATTTCGGTTCAGTTGACGACCACTTTTACGATGGCGCATAACTTTATCCTTCTTATATAAATTTTATTTTAGTCTTCAACAATACTTGCTGGTGGCCAGTTCTCAAGACGCATGCCTAAAGACAAACCACGAGATGCGAGCACATCCTTAATTTCAGTAAGTGATTTCTTACCAAGATTAGGGGTTTTAAGTAGCTCAACTTCTGTACGTTGTACTAAATCACCAATATAATGAACTGCTTCTGCTTTTAAGCAATTAGCAGACCGAACAGTTAATTCGAGATCATCTACTGGACGTAGAAGAATCGGATCAAATTCCGGTTTATCTTCTTTAACTTCAGGTTGACGTACATCACGTAAATCAACGAAAGCTTCAAGTTGTTCAGCCAAAATAGTTGACGCACGACGAATAGCTTCTTCTGGATCGATAGTACCATTAGTTTCCATATCAATAACCAGTTTATCTAAATCGGTGCGTTGTTCCACACGAGCTGCATCGACAGAATAAGCGATACGCTCGACAGGACTATAACATGCATCAACTAATAAACGACCAATTGGTCGCTCTTCATCTTCTGACTTAACGCGAGCAGAAGCAGGGACATAACCACGTCCTCGTTGTACACGAATACGCATACTAATTGAAGCATTTGCATCAGTAAGATGACAAATCACTAAATCAGGATTAACAATTTCAACATCACCATCATGAGTGATATCAGATGCAGTTACCGCACCAATGCCTGATTTGTTTAAAGTCAGCATAACATCATCTTTGGTATGTACACGTACTGCTAATTTTTTCAAATTAAGCAAAATATCAAGTACATCTTCTTGAACGCCTTCTTTAGTACTGTACTCATGCAGAACACCGTCAATTTCAACTTCGGTTACTGCATATCCAGGCATTGATGATAATAAAATGCGGCGTAGTGCATTACCTAAAGTATGACCAAAACCACGCTCAAGTGGCTCTAAAGTCACTTTCGCATGAGTTTGAGTGTATTGAACAACATCAACTAGGTGAGGTTTTAAAAACTCTGTTACAGAACCCTGCATTATGTCCTCTCTTAAGTGCTAAACTTTACTTAGAGTAAAGTTCGACGATCAAATGTTCGTTGATGTCAGCAGATAAATCTGAACGTTCTGGTAAGCGTTTAAATACACCTTCCATTTTGCTAGCATCAACTTCTAACCATGTAGGTTTTTCACGTTGCTCAGCTAACTCTAAAGCAGCTTTAATACGTGCTTGTTTTTTTGATTTTTCGCGAACGCTGATCACATCTTCAGGCGAAACTTGATAAGATGCAATGTTCACAACATGACCATTAACAAGAACAGCTTTATGACTAACTAATTGACGAGCTTCAGCGCGAGTTGCACCAAATCCCATACGATAAACAACGTTATCTAAGCGACGTTCTAAAAGACCTAATAGGTTTTCACCTGTATTACCTTTAATACGTGCTGCATTTTTGTAGTAATTACGGAATTGACGTTCTAAAATTCCATAAATACGTCTAACTTTTTGTTTTTCGCGTAACTGAACACCATAATCTGATAAACGCGGTTTACGCGCACCATGTTGTCCAGGAGCTTGTTCTAACTTACATTTACTGTCAACCGCTCGAACACCAGATTTAAGGAATAAATCAGTACCTTCACGACGACTTAATTTGAGCTTTGGTCCCAAATATCTTGCCATTTTATTTCTCCAATAATCCTAAACATTCAATGTTTAATAAACATTAAACACGACGTTTCTTTGGTGGACGACAACCGTTATGAGGAATCGGAGTAACATCAGTAATATTAGTGATGCGATAACCCGCTGCATTTAATGCACGAATTGTTGACTCACGACCAGGACCAGGTCCTTTTACCATAACTTCCAGATTCTTAATTCCGTAATCTTTTACGGCTTCTGCACAACGTTCAGCAGCTACTTGAGCAGCAAACGGAGTGGACTTACGAGAGCCACGGAAACCAGAACCACCAGCGGTTGCCCAACCCAACGCATTACCTTGACGATCGGTAATAGTTACGATTGTATTGTTAAATGATGCATGAATATGAGCTACACCATCAGAAACTTGTTTTTTTACACGTTTACGTGTACGAACAGGTGTCTTTGCCATTTATTATCACCTCAATTATTTCTTGATTGGCTTACGCGGTCCCTTGCGGGTACGAGCGTTAGTCTTAGTGCGTTGACCACGAACTGGAAGTCCACGACGATGACGGATGCCACGATAACAACCAAGGTCTAATAAACGCTTGATACTCATAGTTACTTCACGACGTAAATCACCTTCAACAGTAAATTTAGCGACTTGTTCACGTAACTTCTCAATCTGATCTTCAGATAGTTCTCTGATCTTAACATGTTCAGGAATACCTGCTTCAGCACAAATTGTCTTAGCGCGAGTATTACCGATACCATAAATTGCTTGTAACGCAATTACAGCATGTTGCTGATCAGGAATGTTAATGCCTGCTATACGGGCCACTATGCACTCCTTTATTGTTAATGTTTAACAAACTCACCATACTGAAAAGCCCGTTTTCAGGATACTCAAACAGTAAGTCTGCAAATAAAATTTAGGCTGGCTATTCTAGCCAGCTTTACTATACTTTGGCAAGTAAAATATGCAAAAGTCCAACTTTTAGGCTAAATAAATTAACCTTGACGTTGCTTATGTTTACCTTCAACACAAATAACACGAACGATGCCATTGCGTTTAATGATTTTACAATTTCTGCATAATTTCTTGACTGAAGCACGAACTTTCATTTTTTTCTCCGTAACTTCTGGCTAACTTATCGGCCGTAGCCTTTAAGGTTCGCTTTCTTTAACACTGACTCATAACGATTTGGCATCATTAAAGTCTGTACTTGTGCCATAAAATCCATGATTACAACAACCACAATTAATAAAGATGTTCCACCAAATTGAACTGGAACCTTCATTGCACTTGTCATAAACATTGGTACCAAACATACAAAAGTAATGTAGATTGCGCCTATTAATGTTAAACGTGTCATTACTTTGTCAATATATTTAGATGTTTGCTCACCTGGGCGGATACCTGGAATAAATGCACCAGATTTTTTAAGCTGATCTGCTGTCTCTCTAGGGTTGAAAACCAACGCTGTATAGAAGAAACAAAAGAAGATTATCGCTGCCGCAAAAAAGATTATGTATAACGGTTGGTCATGAGAGAAATATTGACCAATAAGTACAAATACATATCTCCAGCCTTCACCATTTCCTTGAAACCAAGATGCCATCATAGATGGTAACATAATAATTGTTGAGGCAAATATCGCTGGAATAACGCCAGCCATATTAATTTTTAATGGTAAATGTGATGTTTGCGCTGCATAAACGCGACGCCCTTGTTGACGTTGGGCATAGTTAACTACGATTCGACGTTGACCACGCTCAACAAAAACAACAAAATAAGTCACACCTATCACTAAAGCTGCGACAACTAATAATAGAATCGGATTCAATTCACCAGAACGAGCTTGTTCAATTGTTTCATATATTGCATGAGGAAGACCCGCCACAATTCCAGAGAAAATAATGATTGAAATACCATTACCTACTCCACGTTCCGTGATCTGCTCACCAAGCCACATAAGAAACATAGTGCCAGTAACTAAACTAACCGATGCAATGAAATAGAAAGAAAATCCTGGATTAGTCACAACACGCTCATAACCAGGAATATTTGGTAAACCAGTCGCAATACCAACTGCTTGTACAATAGCTAAAGCCAATGTGCCATAACGAGTGTACTGGCTAATTTTCTTACGACCTGATTCACCTTCTTTCTTCAATTCTGCCAATTTAGGGTTAATGGCCGTTAATAACTGCACAATAATCGATGCAGAAATATAAGGCATTATCCCTAATGCAAAAATTGAAGCACGGCTTAAAGCACCACCAGAGAACATATTGAACATATCCACAATACCATTAGATGATGCTTGTGAAAGTATGTCCGATAACGCTTTAGTATCAATGCCAGGAACTGGAATATAAGAACCTAAACGAAAAACAATCAGTGCTAAAAGCACAAATAGTAAACGCTTCTTAAGTTCACCCCCACCACCACGGGCACTTTGAAAATCTAATCCTGGTTGCTTTGCCATCTTTCTAATTATTCCTCAATTTTTCCGCCAGCAGCTTCAATTGCAGCTTTAGCACCTTTCGTTACACGAATACCACGAACTGTTACTGGTTTTGTAACTTCACCAGATAACATGATTTTTGCGTATTCGATTTGTGAATTAATCACATTTGCAACTTTTAAGCTATTTAGGTCAACAACATCACCTTCAACTTTCATTAAATCTGAAAGGCGAACTTGTGCTGTAACTAGAGCTTTACGAGAAGTAAAACCAAATTTTGGTAATCGACGATATAAAGGCATTTGACCACCTTCAAAGCCACGACGAACGCCGCCACCTGAACGTGATTTTTGACCTTTGATACCACGGGTACCTGTTTTACCTAATCCAGAACCGATACCTCGGCCTAGACGTTTTGGTGCATGCTTTGAACCTTCAGCAGGAGATAAAGTATTTAAACGCATTACTATTACTCCTCAACTTTGACCATGTAATAAACTTGGTTTACCATACCACGAATAGCAGGAGTATCCTCGCGCTCAACAGTATGACCAATATGACGTAATCCAAGTCCGACTAACGTTGCTTTATGCTTCGGTATGCGTCCAATAGAACTACGAGTTTGTGTAATTTTAATTGTCTTTGCCATGGTTAATTACCCCAAAATTTCTTCGACGGTTTTACCACGCTTAGCAGCAACCATTTCTGGTGATTTCATATTTTCTAAGCCATCAATCGTTGCACGAACCACATTAATTGGGTTTGTTGAACCATATGCTTTAGCTAGAACGTTACGAACACCAGCAACTTCTAATACAGCACGCATTGCACCACCGGCGATAATACCAGTACCTTCTGATGCTGGTTGCATATAAACACGAGAACCTGTATGAGCACCTTTAACAGGATGCTGTAAAGTATCGTTATTTAAAGCAACATTAATCATATTACGACGTGCTTTTTCCATTGCTTTTTGGATTGCTGCTGGCACTTCACGTGCTTTACCATATCCAAAACCTACGCGGCCATTACCGTCACCAACAACTGTTAGTGCAGAAAAACTAAAAATACGACCACCTTTTACGGTTTTAGAAACTCGGTTAACTGCGATTAGTTTTTCCTGCAGTTCACCAGCTTGTTTTTCGATGTTTGACATCTTTAACTCCTACCTTAGAACTGTAGGCCAGCTTCGCGAGCAGCATCTGCTAGCGCCTGAACTCGACCATGATATTGGAAACCCGAACGATCAAAAGAAACTTCTTTGATATCTTTCGCTAATGCGCGCTCTGCGATTGCTTTACCAACTGCAGCTGCTGCATCTTTGTTTCCGGTGTATTTTAAACTTTCACTGATAGCTTTTTCTAATGTAGAAGCAGCTGCCAGTACTTCTGATCCGTTTGGTGCGATAATCTGCGCATAAATATGACGCGGAGTACGGTGAACCACTAAGCGAGTTGCAAGTAGTTCATGCATCTTGCGACGCGCTTTAGTTGCACGACGGATACGAGCTGATTTCTTATCCATAGTGTTACCTTACTTTTTCTTAGCTTCTTTAGTACGCACAACTTCATCTGCGTAACGAACACCTTTACCTTTATAAGGTTCAGGACGACGATAAGCACGGATATCTGCTGCCACTTGTCCAATTAACTGCTTATCAGCACTTTTCAGTATGATTTCAGTTTGTGATGGACATTCTGCGGTCACACCAGCAGGTAATTGATGCTCAATTGGATGTGAATATCCAAGAGATAGACCAATAGCATTACCTTTAACTTGTGCACGATAACCGACACCAACTAGCTGAAGTTTTTTAGTAAAACCTTCAGTAACACCAATAACCATTGCATTAATCAACGCACGTGCAGTACCAGCTTGAGCCCAAGCATTCGCAAAGCCGTCACGAGGAGCAAATTTAATTTGACCTTCTTCTTGATTAATAACAACAGCATTATTAATTGTACGAGTTAACTCGCCATTTTTACCTTTAATCGTAATTACCTGACCATTGAGTTTTACCTCTACGCCAGCAGGAACAACGACAGGTGCTTTTGCAACACGAGACATTTTTTTCTCCCTTACGCTACGTAGCAGATAATTTCACCACCAAGACCTGCTTGGCGTGCTGCTCGATCAGTCATAACACCTTTAGAAGTAGAAACAACTGCGATACCTAATCCAGCCATAACTTTTGGCAATTCGTCTTTACGTTTATAAATACGTAAACCTGGACGGCTAACACGTTTAATACTTTCTACTACAGCCTTACCTTGGAAATATTTTAATGAAATTTCCAATTCTGGCTTAGTGTCACCAACAACTTTATAGTCTCCGATGTAACCTTCTTCTTTTAGCACATTGGCAATTGCCACTTTTAGCTTAGAGGAAGGCATGGTGACTGCAACTTTATTCGCAGCTTGACCGTTACGAATACGGGTCAACATATCTGCTATAGGATCTTGCATGCTCATCTATAACACTCCCCTGATTACCAACTTGCCTTTTTAAGACCAGGAATCTCACCACGCATGGCTGATTCACGAACCTTAATACGGCTTAAACCAAACTTACGAAGGACGCCATGAGGACGACCTGTTTGACGACAACGACGACGTTGACGTGATGGACTAGAATCACGAGGAAGCGTTTGCAATTTAAGCACTGCATTCCAACGATCTTCATCTGATGCATTAAGATCAGAGATAATCGCTTTTAATTCTTGACGCTTTGCAAAATATTTTTCTGCTAGCTTTACGCGTTTCTTATCGCGTTCAATCATTGATTGTTTAGCCATTATGCCCTACCTTACTTACGAAATGGGAAGTTAAAGGCAGATAATAAAGCTCGGCCTTCTTCATCTGATTGTGCACTTGTTGTGATAGTAATATCTAAACCACGAACACGATCAACTTTATCATAATCGATTTCAGGGAAAACGATTTGTTCACGAACACCCATGCTATAGTTACCACGACCATCGAAAGATTTTGCGCTTAAACCGCGGAAATCTCGAGTACGAGGAAGCGCAATATAAACTAGACGTTCAAAAAATTCCCACATACGTTCGCCACGTAAAGTGACTTTACAACCAATAGGATACCCTTGACGGATTTTAAAACCAGCAACTGATTTGCGTGCTTTTGTGACAAGTGGTTTTTGACCACTGATTGCTGCTAAATCTGCAACCGCATTATCTAATAATTTCTTATCAGTAATTGCTTCACCCACACCCATATTCAAGGTGATCTTTTCGATCCGAGGGACTTGCATGACAGATTTGTAGCCAAACTGTTCTTGCAGTTTATTTACTACCTGTGCTTTGTAGTAATCATGCAGTTTCGCCATCGTACACTCCAAATTACTTAATTAATTAATTCATTAGTAGACTTATAAAAACGGACTTTTTTACCATTTTCAATTCTAAAGCCTACGCGATCTGCTTTGCCTGTAGCTGGGTTAAAAATTGCCACATTAGAAACATTAATAGCTGCTTCTTTTTCAACAATTCCACCTTCTTGATTTAATGCAGGTACTGGTTTTTGGTGTTTTTTCACCAAATTAATACCTTCAACAATCACTTTGCCTGTAGACAAAACACTTTTTACTTTACCGCGTTTACCTTTATCTTTACCGGTTAACACGATAACTTCATCTTCTCGACGGATTTTCGCTGCCATTACCCGCTCCTTACAGTACTTCTGGTGCTAATGAAATGATCTTCATAAACTTCTCAGAACGAAGTTCACGAGTGACCGGTCCAAAAATACGCGTACCAATCGGTTGCTCACTGTTATTGTTTAAAATAACACAAGCATTGCGATCGAAACGAATGACAGATCCATCAGGACGACGAACACCTTTTCTAGTGCGCACGACAACAGCTTTAAGTACATCACCTTTTTTTACTTTACCACGTGGAATTGCTTCTTTAATGGTAACCTTGATGATATCACCAACCGCTGCATAACGACGGTGCGATCCACCGAGAACCTTGATACACATTACACTACGTGCGCCAGAGTTATCGGCAACATCTAGCCTAGTCTGTTCTTGGATCATTTTAATGCTCCGTATAAATAAATTATTGTCTAATCTACCTTCATCCACCTCAACTACCATGGATAAGAATAGACAACCAAAAACCCACATATGTGAGGGCGCATAGTATAACACCACTCAAATAAAATGGATAGCATAAAATAAACGGCTGCATTTAGCCGTTTATTATATTATGTACAGTTTTTAATCGATTAGATTAACTAACTGCTTTTTCTACGATTCGAACAAGAGTCCAAGATTTGGTTTTTGATAATGGACGACACTCTTTAATTTCTACAGTATCACCAATACCACACTCGTTGTTTTCATCATGTACATGCAATTTAGTCGTACGTTTAATGAACTTACCATATAACGGATGCTTCACTTTACGTTCAATAGCTACAGTAATAGATTTATCCATTTTGTCGCTAATAACACGACCTTGCTGAGTACGAATTTTTACTTCAGTAGTCATATTACGCACCCGCCTTTTCAGTTAATAACGTTTTAACTCGTGCAATATTACGACGCACTTGTTTTAACATATGAGTCTGTGTCAACTGACCTCCAGCTAATTGCATACGTAAGTTAAATTGCTCACGTAATAAATTAAGAAGTTCAGTATTTAACTCTTCAACGCTTTTTTCGCGTAGCTCTTTTGCTTTCATTTACATCACCGTCTTAATCACAAAGGTGGTTTTAATTGGCAGTTTTGCAGCTGCCAACGCAAATGCTTCACGAGCAACTTCTTCCGGTACTCCGTCCATTTCATAAAGGACTTTACCTGGTTGAATCTGAGCAACCCAGTATTCAACGTTACCCTTACCTTTACCCATACGCACTTCAAGTGGTTTTTCAGTAATTGGTTTATCAGGGAAAACTCGAATCCAGATTTTACCTTGACGCTTAACTGCACGAGTCATTGCACGACGTGCTGCTTCGATCTGGCGCGCAGTCAAACGACCACGACCCACAGCCTTAAGACCGAATGTACCGAAACTTACGTCAGTACTCACAGCTAGACCACGATTGCGGCCCTTGTGCACTTTACGGAATTTTGTACGCTTTGGTTGTAACATCAGCGACGCTCCTTATTGTTTTCGGCCTTTGCGCTGCTTTTTCGGTTGAGCAGCAGGTTGTTTTTCTGCTTGTTCAACGGCAGCCATACCACCAAGGATCTCACCTTTGAAGATCCACACTTTAACACCAATAATACCATAGGTAGTTAATGCTTCAGACACTCCGTAGTCGATGTCAGCTCGTAGTGTATGTAGAGGTACACGACCTTCACGATACCACTCTGAGCGAGCAATTTCAGCGCCGCCTAAACGACCACTTACTTCAACTTTGATACCTTTAGCACCCGCTTTCATTGCGTTTTGTACCGCACGTTTCATTGCACGACGGAACATAACACGGCGTTCTAACTGAGAAGTAATGCTGTCAGCAACTAATTTTGCATCAAGTTCAGGTTTACGAACTTCAGCAATATTAATTTGTACTGCAACATCACGTTTTTCTCTTTTGTCTTTATACTTATTGACAATAGAAGCTACGGCATTACGTAATTTTTCAACGTCCTCACCTTTTTTACCAATCACGATACCTGGACGAGCAGTGTGAATAGTAATGCGAACGTTAGTTTCTGCTGAACGGTCGATTACAATTTTAGAGATTGACGCTTGTGCTAATTCTTTATTTAAGAATTCACGCACTCTAAAATCACTTTCTAAATTATCAGCGAATGTCTTTGTACCCGAATACCATGTAGATGTCCAAGGCTTGACAATGCCTAATCGGATACCATTTGGATTTACTTTTTGACCCATTGCTATTCTCCAGCCTAGCGATCTGAGACGATCACGGTGATGTGACTCGTACGCTTCAAAATTCGATCTGCACGACCTTTCGCACGAGGCATAATACGCTTCATGGTTGGGCCTTCGTCTACGAAAATTTTCGCAACTTTTAGATCATCAATATCAGCACCATCGTTATGCTCTGCATTAGCAATAGCAGACTCTAATACTTTTTTAACAAGTACAGCCGCTTTTTTATTGGTGTACGTTAAAATATCAAGTGCCTGAGACACTTTTTTACCGCGAACAAGATCTGCAACTAAGCGAACTTTTTGTGCAGAAGAACGAGCGTGGCGGTACTTTGCAATTGTTTCCATCTCTTTCTCCTACTTATTTCTTCTTAGCTTTCTTATCCGCAGCGTGACCGCGATAAGTACGAGTCGGCGCGAATTCACCCAATTTATGACCAACCATTTCGTCGGTAACATAAACTGGAACGTGCTGACGACCATTATGGACAGCGATGGTCAAACCGATCATGTTAGGAAAGATCGTTGAACGACGGGACCAAGTACGAATTGGTTTCTTGTCCCCGCTTTCCACCGCTTTCTCTACCTTCTTCAGCAAGTGTAGGTCAATAAAAGGACCCTTCTTGAGAGAACGTGGCATAGCTAATCCTCTATATTAATTATTTCTTATTGCGACGGCGAACAATATACTTATCAGTACGTTTGTTGCTACGCGTTTTCAATCCTTTGGCTTTTTGACCCCATGGAGACACAGGATGTTTACCAAAGTTACGACCTTCACCACCACCATGTGGATGGTCTACCGGGTTCATTGCTGTACCACGAACAGTAGGACGAACACCACGCCAACGCGTTGCACCCGCTTTACCTAGTACGCGAAGCATATGTTCTGAATTACCGACTTCACCAATAGTGGCACGACAATCAGATAATACTTTACGCATTTCACCTGAACGTAGACGTAATGTTACATATGCACCATCACGCGCAACGATTTGAACATAGCTACCAGCTGAGCGAGCAAGTTGTCCGCCTTTACCTGGTTTCATTTCAATGTTATGCACGGTAGAACCGACTGGAATATTGCGCATTGGTAAACAGTTACCTGTTTTAATCGATGCATCAACACCAGATTGGATCTGATCACCTGCTTTTAAGCCTTTAGGCGCTAAAATATAACGACGTTCACCGTCTTTATATAAAACCAATGCAATATTTGCACTACGGTTTGGATCATATTCCAAACGTTCAACAACTGCTGGAATACCATCTTTGTTACGCTTAAAGTCAACAATACGATAATGTTGTTTATGACCACCACCGATATGACGGGTAGTGATACGACCATTATTATTGCGACCACCAGTTTTGCTTTTTGAATCAAGCAACGGTGCATAAGGCTTACCTTTATGCAACTCTGGGTTAACCACTTTAACAACGTGGCGACGACCCGGAGATGTAGGTTTACACTTAACAACTGCCATTGTTCTTACTCCTCCGAATTACTCAGCGACGCCAGCAAGGTCTAAGTTTTGACCTTCTGCTAAAGTTACGTAAGCTTTTTTCCAGTCGCTACGGCGACCAAGTTGTTGACCACGACGTTTTACTTTGCCTTTAACAACAAGTGTATTAACGTCATCTACTTTAACTTCAAATAGTTGTTCAACTGCGGCTTTAATCTCTCTCTTAGTAGCATCTTTAGCAACTTTCAATACTAATGTATTTGTTTTTTCCATTGAAATAGATGCTTTTTCAGAAACATGTGGTGCTCGCAGGACTTTAAGCAGACGCTCTTCACGAATCATGCTAACATCTCCTCTACTTGTTTAACGGCATCAACAGTGATAACCACTTTGTCAAATGCAATCAAACTAACTGGATCAATACCTGCCACATCACGCACATCAACTTTATGCAAGTTACGTGCTGCTAAGAAAAGATTCTCATCAACTTCAGTTGTAATGATAAGGACATCATTAAGATTCATATCATTTAATTTCTGAGTTAATAATTTAGTCTTAGGTGCTTCAACAGTAAATGTTTCAACCACAACTAAACGCTCTTGACGCACTAATTCAGAGAAAATACTCTTTAATGCACCACGATACATTTTACGGTTAACTTTTTGGCTATGATCTTGTGGTTTTGCTGCAAATGTTACACCACCACTACGCCAGATTGGGCTCTTAATAGAACCTGAACGAGCACGACCTGTGCCTTTTTGACGCCATGGTTTTTTGCCTGAACCAGCGATTTCTGCACGAGTTTTTTGTGCGCGTGAGCCTTGACGAGCAGCAGATGCATAAGCAACAACTACTTGGTGAACTAACGCTTCATTAAACTCACGTCCGAAGGTAGTTTCGGAAACAGAAAGCGCTTTCGCGTCTTTTACTACTAATTCCATCTCTATCTCCTCGACGTTAAGCCTTGATTGCCGGTTTAACAATTACGTCACTATTGATTGCGCCTGGAACTGCACCTTTAATTAATAAAAGGTTACGTTCAGCATCAACACGTACAATATCTAAGTTTTGAACAGTTACACGTTCATTACCTAGGTGACCTGCCATTTTACGACCTTTGAACACTTTACCTGGAGTTTGGTTTTGACCGATAGAGCCATGACCACGGTGTGCCAAAGAGTTACCATGAGTTGCATCTTGAGTACGGAAGTTCCAACGTTTAGTTACGCCAGCAAAACCTTTACCTTTAGATGTTCCAGTAACATCAACTTTTTTAACGTCTGTGAAAATATCAACGTTAATACTTTGCCCTACAGTAAATTCGCCTTCTTCAAAACGGAACTCCCATAGACCACGACCAGCTTCAACGCCAGCCTTAGCAAAATGACCTGCTTCAGGTTTATTTACACGGCTTGCTTTTTTGCTGCCAGTAGTAACCTGAATAGCTTGATAACCATCGTTCTCTAAAGTTTTAACTTGAGTAACGCGGTTGCTTTGAACTTCAACTACGGTGACAGGAATAGAAACACCTTCTTCGGTGAAGATTCGTGTCATTCCTACTTTACGACCGATTAAACCAATCATTGTTTAGACCTCTCAATCATTCAGCTTAGGATTAACCTAAACTGATCTGCACATCAACACCGGCAGCAAGATCTAGGCGCATTAAAGCATCAACTGTTTTTTCAGTTGGCTCAACAATATCAACTAGACGTTTATGAGTACGAATCTCATATTGATCACGCGCGTCTTTATTAACGTGCGGAGAAATCAATACGGTGAAACGCTCTTTGCGTGTCGGTAATGGAATAGGACCACGAACTTGCGCACCAGTGCGCTTCGCAGTTTCTACAATTTCAGCAGTTGATTGATCAATCAAACGATGATCAAACGCTTTTAACCGGATACGGATTCTTTGGTTCGACATGAGACCAGAGCTCCACTATTTAAAAGTTATAACAAAAGACTACTCCTCTTACCCTGTTTCGATTGACAGGAGAGTGTAATCCGTTCTTTTCGTAACCCCCAGATCGGGAGTATTGTTGATATAATTCAATATTATTAAATAAGGATTATATCTTCATACGCATTTGCTTATTAAAAATTCAACAAACAAAGTGGCGATGATTATACGTAAATTATTAACTAATGCAAGAAATAATTAATAATAGATGCTTTATTAATCAGCTTAAAAATAATGATAAACCCTTTTTATTGATTAAATTTCAAGCTAATCAAACAAGTTGTAGTGATTACTTAAGAAAATGATGATAATGAGGAATCTGTCGCCATGAAGTGATGGCGACAAGGCTAATGATCTTCTTTGGCATGATTAAGACTATATCTTGGAATTTCAACTTCAAGATCTTCATCGGCAACACGAGCCTGACAACTTAGCCGACTATGTGGTTCAACGCCCCACGCTTTATCTAACATATCATCTTCTTGTTCATCACTCTCTTCAAGTGAGTCAAAACCTTTACGGACAATACAATGGCAAGTTGAACAAGCACATGACATTTCACAAGCATGCTCAATTTCAATATCGTTACGTAAAGCGACTTCTAAAATAGATTCACCTTCTTGCGCTTCAACCGTTTTCCCTTCAGGGCAAAGTTCAGCATTTGGTAAAAATGTAATTTTTGGCATAATAATCTCGTTAGTTAAATATCATCAACTTTATGACCGGTTAAAGCTTGACGAATGGATCTATCCATACGCTTAGCCGCAAAATCCTGCGTCACGTTATCAACAATTTTAATTTGCTTTTCAATGTCGTATATATCATTGGATTCGCTTACCGCTTGTAAACGATGTTTAGCATTTAAAATTTGATTAAGCTGATGCTCATTCAATAAGTCAGCATCTTTATCTAATGCATTTTGTAAGCTTTCAAGGACTCTTGCTGCTTCAACTTTTTGTTCAGCAAGCATTCTAGTTTGCTTATCTTGTTGAGCGTAATTGATGGAATCTTGAATCATAGTTGCAATTTCTTTATCAGTTAGCCCATAAGATGGCTTAACTTGTATTGCGGCTTCAACACCTGTTGATTTTTCCATTGCCGTTACGCTTAGCAATCCATCAGCATCCACTTGGAAAGTGACACGAATATGTGCGCCACCAGCAGGCATTGGCGGAATGCCACGCAAGATAAATTGCGCCAACGATCGACAATCGGCTACATTTTCACGTTCACCTTGTAAAACATGAATCATCATAGCGGTCTGACCATCTTTAAACGTTGTAAATTCTTGCGCCCTTGCACAAGGAATCGTACTATTACGAGGAATGATTTTTTCAACCAATTCGCCCATTGTTTCGATGCCTAAAGATAAGGGAATTACATCAAGCAACAACATATCGGAATCGGGTTTATTACCCACTAAAATATCCGCTTGAATGGCTGCCCCAATAGCGACGACTTTATCTGGATCGATAGAAGTTAAAGGTTTTGTTTTGAAATAATTACCGACCGATTCACGCACAAACGGAATTCGGGTAGATCCCCCCACCATGACCACTTCAACAATTTCATCGATATCAATATCAGCATCTTTTAATGCACGCCGACAAACAGCTAAGGTTCGTTTAACTAGCGGTTCAATAAGTTGTTCAAATTGATGTCGGGTTATAGTTAAGACCTGATTATCAAATGTTATCGTGACAGAATCTTGATGGCTGAGTGCAATTTTAATGTCAACCGCTTGATGAATCATTCTCTGATTCAACTGTGCATCATGATGATCAATCAACCCTAATTCGTTTTTAATATACTCCGCAAGTAAACGATCGAAGTCATCACCACCAAGAGCAGAATCTCCCCCTGTTGAAAGGACTTCAAAAACGCCTTTATGCAAACGCAGAATAGAGATATCAAAAGTCCCACCACCTAAATCATATACAGCAATGATGCCTTCTTTTCCAGAATCAAGGCCATAAGCGATAGCTGCAGCAGTAGGTTCATTCAACAAACGTAAAACGTGTAAACCAGCTAATTTAGCAGCATCTTTTGTTGCCTGTCGTTGAGCATCATCAAAATAGGCGGGAACGGTGATGACGACACCATCGATTTCAGCATTTAAACTCGCTTTAGCCCGATCTGCTAGAGCAATCAAGATTTCAGCAGACACTTGTATAGGATTAACTTGCTGATTCGGTAAATTTAGTAATGGCACACCATTTTCTGTCATGGATAATGGATAAGGAAAATGAGATGTGTCTATATCAGAAAGACGTCTTCCCATTAATCGCTTAACTGAACTTACTGTATTTTTTGGATCAGAAGTAGCACTGTTTTTAGCATTTTTACCAATTGTGATAATCGTATTATCATCATGATCAACACCATAATGTACAACTGAAGGCAATAAAAAATCGCCTTCTAAATCTGGCAGGACTTCAGATTTACCGCTTCGAACGGTTGCAACTAGTGAGTTGGTCGTACCCAAATCAATGCCAACCGCAATCCGACGTTGATGTGGTTCTGGTGTTTGACCTGGTTCACTAATTTGTAATAATGCCATTTAACTTATCTCTACTTGATGTGTTATTTATCTTAAATTATAAAGCATATTGCTTTTCTTGTAACTTTTCGATCTGTTCTATTAATCGAGTAAGATAACGAATCTTGTAGATTTGATTTAGAGCGGATTGCCAATCTTGTTGCGATATATTGTTCAACAATTGATTATAAATATCTTTTTTGCGGCCTGATATTTCAGATCCAAAGCTATCTAATAGTTCAAAGTTTGACTGACTTTCAATATCATCTAGCTTTTCACGCAAAACAAATTGCTCCATTAAAAAATCTGCATCATGAATAATATGTTGTTCCGTTGCCACATCAAAGCCTTGCAAAGATAGGAAATATTCAGCTGCTTTTATAGGATTTTTTAATACTTGATAAGCATCATTAATCATGGCTGATTTTTGAATAATCGCCATTTTTTCACTATCCGATGCCGTTGCAAAATTATCAGGGTGATACTGTCTTTGTAATTGTTGATATTGTAATGTTAACTGCTGAGTATCGACAGGTAATTGAATAGGTAGATGAAATAACTCAAAATAATTATTCACGCTTGATGCCTCAGTTAAACATTAAAGCTTTCGCCACAACCACACTCATTATGCGCATTAGGATTATTGAATTTAAAACCTTCATTCAATCCTTCTTTAACAAAATCAAGTTCAGTGCCATCAATATAGACTAAGCTTTTTTTATCCACGATAACTTTGACATTTTTGTCTTCAAATACACTGTCATCGTCATTAATCGTATCAGCAAACTCTAAAACATAAGCCATACCCGAACAACCAGATGTTTTAACGCCTAATCTTAGACCGATGCCTTTTCCACGATTAGTTAAAAAAGCTTGAACACGATCAGCGGCACTTGTGGTTAATGTAATAGCCATTAACTTTGCCCTTTTTTAGTCTTATAGTCATCAATTGCCGCTTTGATTGCATCTTCAGCTAAAATTGAACAGTGAATTTTAACTGGCGGTAAAGCGAGTTCTTTAGCAATATCCGTATTTTTTATTGCTTGTGCTTCATCTAAAGATTTACCTTTAATCCATTCGGTAACTAACGAACTTGAAGCAATTGCGCTCCCACAGCCATAAGTTTTAAATTTCGCGTCTTCAATAATGCCATCATCATTCACTTTAATTTGAAGCCGCATGACATCGCCACAGGCTGGTGCACCAACCATACCACTACCAACATTCGGATCGTTTTGATCGAACGATCCGACATTGCGAGGGTTTTCGTAATGATCGACTACTTTTTCACTGTATGCCATAATTTACTCCTAATTTTAATGGGCTGACCATTTTATTTTCGATAAATCAACACCATCTTTAAACATTTCCCAAAGCGGAGATAAGTTTCTTAATTTATCAATAGAGTTTTTGATTAACTCAATAACATAATCCACTTCTTCTTCAGTACTAAATCGACCTAGTGAAAAACGGATTGAGCTATGTGCTAATTCATCATTAAGACCTAGTGCCCGCAATACATAAGAAGGTTCTAAACTCGCTGACGTACAGGCTGAGCCAGAAGATACAGCCAAATCTTTTAATGCCATCATTAACGATTCACCTTCAATATAAGCAAAACTGACATTTAAAATATTTGGTGCACTGTGTTCTAAAGATCCATTTAGATAAACTTCTTCTATATCTTTTAAACCGTTCCATAACCGATTTTTGAGTGCCAATAGACGTGGCATTTCAGTAGCCATTTCTTCTTTTGCTATCCGATATGCTTCACCCATACCAACAATTTGGTGCACAGGTAGCGTTCCAGAGCGCATACCTCGTTCATGACCACCACCATGCATTTGGGCTTCGATACGAACACGAGGTTTACGTCTTACATATAGCCCACCGATACCTTTTGGACCATAAATTTTATGACCTGAAAAAGACATCAAGTCTACTTTCAATTTGGTTACATCAATCGGTAATTTACCAACAGCTTGAGTTGCATCCACGTGGAAAACAATGCCTCTTTCACGACACATTTCACCAATTTTTTCGATATCTTGTATGACGCCTGTCTCATTATTGACATGCATGATAGACACCACTGTCGTATCACTACGCATAGCCGCTGCGAGTTTGTTTAAATCTAATATTCCATCAGATTCAGGCGCTAAATACGTTACTTCATAACCTTCTCGTTCTAGTTGGCGACAAGTATCAAGCACGGCTTTATGTTCAGTTTTACACGTAATAATATGTTTACCTTTAGCTTGATTAAAGTGTGCTGCACCTTTAATGGCTAAATTGTCCGCTTCAGTCGCGCCTGAAGTAAAAACGATTTCTCGTGAATCGGCACCGATAAGATCGGCTATTTGATTTCGTGCAATATCAACCGCTTCTTCTGCTTGCCAACCAAATTTATGCGAACGAGATGCGGGGTTACCGAAAATACCATCCAGGGTTAGATACTGCATCATTTTTTCAGCAACTCTAGGATCGACAGGCGTTGTTGCTGCATAATCCATATAAATAGGTAGTTTCATTAAATACTCCCAATGACAAAATCTGTGTGCAAATTTTATTGCTTAATTTATTGATATTAGATTGCTTTGTCGACTAGCCACTTCTTTAACTTCTTTATTATTGACTAACTCGCTTAAAGTGATACTTGTTAAAAACTCATCGATACGTTCACTTAGGTCATTCCACAACGTGTGAGTTAAACATCTCACACCACCTTGACATCCATCATGACCATAACATTTTGTTGCGTGAACCGTTTCATCGACGGCTTTAACAATTGAACTAATCGCAATTTGATCCATGCTTCGACTAAGCACATAGCCACCACCCGGCCCCCGAACACTAGAGACCAAACCATGTTTACGTAAACGGGCAAATAGTTGTTCAAGATAGGAAAGTGAGATTTGTTGACGTTCTGAGATATCTGCAAGTGATACAGGCCCTAAACCAGAATGTAATGCAATATCCAACATTGCAGTTACTGCATATCTCCCTTTTGATGTCAATTTCATTATTTATTCCCCTTTATATATGGAAGGTATTTTATATATCCTTCAATTTTAGTCAAGTATTTAGTTGACTATTTTAGTGGGAATTAAACCTTAAGTTCTTTCATCGACGAACAATGGTGAAATATGCTAATCTAGTAAACTAATTTGATATAGGAGTTGAGCAATGAAATCACTATTAAAGTGTATTTTAATAATAGGATTACTCTTTACTAAAAGTGCAATCGCGGTTAATACGCAGCAAGATTTACGAGCTAATTACAAAAAATGGCTTAACTCATATCAATCACTCAATCTTGATGAACAAACTGCTCTTTTAAAAGAGCTAAAAGATTACCCACTGTATCCTTATGCTGCAGTACAATATTTTCAAAAAAATATCAAAACGGTTTCCCCAGATATGGTGAGCAATTTTGTCACTCAGTATAGTAAATTTCCGTTAACAGCATCATTAAGTCAATCTTTCTTATCAGAATTGACCAATCGTCAAGATTGGGCTGCTATTGTTGACTTTCCTAAAGATAACTCAATTCAATCTAACTGCCGTTATCAATACGCTTTGTTACAACAGGGTAATCAATCTGTTATAGAGACAGTAGAATCATTGTGGCTAACAGGAAAAGAATTACCTTCTGCCTGTGATCCTCTTCTTAATGCATGGAAAGATGCTGGAAAACAAACAAACAATATCATTTTGTTACGAATTGAACTTGCCATAGAAGCGAATAATTTAAAATTAGCACGATATTTAATCAATTTATTAGATAATGACTATAAAACAACCAAAAGTAATTTATATGCTTTATTAGATAATCCGAAAAAATTAGAGGATTTCTCTAAAAATATCAAAACCAGCAATTTTACTAAAAAAATTGTATTGGCTTCTTTTCCTCGAGTAGTTAAAGCGGATATGAATTTTGCGCAAATACTATTGCCAAAACTGGTACAGCAGCAACATCTAAGCGAAACCGAACTCATTGCATTACAAAAAAATTTAGCAAACAGATTTTTCAGTGATTCTGCGACAAATGAGCAAATTAAATGGCGTGATGATTACATTTCCAAGTATCATGATACAACGTTAGTTGAAAAACGCATTCGTGTTGCGATTGATGAAAATAATTATAAAGATATTGCTTATTGGTTATCACAATTAACACCCGAAGATAAATTAAAAGAAGAATGGCAATATTGGCAAGCTCGCGTCTATTTAGACCAAAACAAAAAAAATGAAGCCAATACCATTTTGAAAAAATTATCGGCTAATCGTGGATTTTATGGCATGGTCAGCGCTCAATTGCTTAAGCAAAAATATTCTCTTAACAACCAATCCAGAAAAATTACGCAAGCCGAGATAGCAAATTTAAAATCTAAGTATGATAATCAAACTGTTATAAAACGAATTAAAGAATTACGTTTCTGGAAGAAGTTAACAGAATCAACACGCGAATGGCGCTTTATGTTGAATAATCACGTTGAAAATAATGAATATTTAGATTTAGCTCAATATGCTTATCATAGAGGTTGGGGAGATCTTAGTATCCAAGCAACAATATCTGGAAAACTTTGGAATAATTGGACAGAGCGCTTACCTATTATGTATGAAGATATATATAAACAGGCATTAAAAGGTAAAGAGATATCTCTTTCTTATGCGCTGGCTATATCTCGTCAAGAGAGCGCTTTTGATGCCACGATACAATCACCAGCTGGGGCAAAAGGTTTAATGCAATTAATGCCGGCGACAGCAAAAGAAACAGCAAAAAAAGTTAGCTCAATTAGTTATACATCAACATCTCAGCTATCTGATCCCATGACAAACATAGAATTAGGGACATATTTTCTTAATAATGTTTATCAACAAAATGCTAAAAATCGTATTTTGGCGTCAGCAGCCTATAATGCTGGACCAAGTCGAGTTAAACGATGGTTAAATAATAGTGATGGTAAACTTGATGCAGTAGCTTTTATTGAAAGTATTCCTTTTACTGAAACACGTAATTATGTTAAAAATGTTTTAGTTTATGATTATATTTATCAAAATTTGTTAGGTCAAAAAAGGCATAATATTTTTACCGCAAACGAATTTAATAGAACCTATTAATGGTGGGCATTATGAAAACTCAAGAATGGAAACAAACAGTTGAAATATTACACCAAGCATTTAATGATGGTTATTCACTGGATATATTTAAACTGCTGCTAACCGCAGATGAACGTGATGCTTTAATTACCCGAGTGAAAATAATTCACTCTTTACTTGATGGTTCAATAAATCAAAGACAGCTTAAAGAACAATTAGGTATTGGTATTGCCACTGTCACACGTGGATCAAACAGTTTGAAAGAAGCATCACCAGAATTTAGACAATGGTTAGAAAAAACATTGTTAAATTGATTATAATGCTAGGTTATTACAATTAGTCACAAGATTGAATACAGATAACAACTTAGAATTACTGCGAATTTTTCTTTAGAAGAACTTCATTTTCTGTTGCAACTGGCACACAATAATCGCATTCCATACGTTGGATATCTTTTGCCGTTTCAACCGTATTTTTATCACGGTTATGGTGAATTTCGATTAAACATCCAGAACGTAAATGAACTTTTAAAGCTGGCATCGCAGCTAAATGCACCTGAGAAATAAAATCTTTAAAGTTTTCTGGTGTGCCAATATATTTGAAACAAAGATACAGACCACCTTCGCTAACAAACTGTTCAATATACTCAAGATGATTATTGTGTTCTAACGCTATAGTATAAAGTAACTCTTGTTCATTAGCATTTTCTTTACTTTTCAAGATACGGTTAAAAGCATAAATTTTATCCGGCAGAATTTCATTTTTATGGGTATAACGAGAAAGATAATTGTGAAAAAATTGCCCTCGCAACTTATTTTCTTCCTCTAATAATTTACTTAAATTACAGTTATTTTTATAAGTAATACCCCAAAATGTCTGTTTTGGCATATTAACGAATTTGGGTTCGGGTAATGTAAGCTGAGTTTTATTAAGTTCAATTGCTGGCGTTAATCCTGTCGGATCCCAAAATTCAGCGCGTCGATAACTTGCTGGGGTTTCATTGAACTGTTTTTTAAAAGAACGGGTAAATGTTTGCTGAGAATCAAAACGATATTGCATGGCAATATCTAAAATCGGCTTACTCGTCATTCGTAAAGAAAGTGCAGCATAAGTTAACCTACGATGACGAATGTAAGTACCAAGTACCTGACCGGTTACTTCTTTAAACATACGTTGTAAATGCCACTTTGAATAACCTGATTTTTGAGCAACATGATCAATAGACAAAGGCTGCTCCAGATTTTTTTCAATCCAAACGATAAGATCTGAAATAATGCTGACTTGATTCATAAAACCCCATCATAAAGTGAACTGGCAGACATCATGCGATTATGACTTAATCTTAGCAATAAGCAAGATTTAAATCCAAATTATTTAGTTTTTCTTAACAAAAAGAGTGTGTTCCTGCTTGATGCTCAGTCACATCTTTTACGCCTGCAAGTTCAGGAAATTCCATTAATAATTGTTTTTCAATTCCTTCTTTCAACGTATAATCAACCATTGAACAACCGTTACAGCCCCCCCCAAATTGAAGGACAACATAATTGTCTTCTGTTAATTCAATTAAACTTACCATACCGCCATGACTAGCAAGTTGAGGATTAATTTGAGTTTGAATCGTATAATTGACGCGTTCAATTAAAGGTGCATCATCGCTGACTTTTCTCATTTTGGAATTTGGCGCTTTTAACGTCAATTGCGAACCCAATTCATCAGTAACATAATCGATAACGGTTTCTTCTAAAAATGGTGCACTCATTTCATCAATGTATACCGAAAAATCTGCAAACTTTTCTTCTATATCACTATCTTCTACAGTATCAGCAGGACAATAAGAAACACCACACTCTGCACTTGGCGTACCAGGATTCATGACAAAGACACGAATTTGTGTATCTTGTGGTTGATTGGCTAGTAGTTTTTTGAAATGTTGCTGAGCTGATTCAGAAATGGTAATAATAGACATAACCCCTCACTTTTGATGCAATTAGGTAATAAACTAGCTAATTGATTTGTTGTAATAGTTGACTAACTATGTTGGTTATTATAGGGACTGTTTACAATTTTACAATACTGTGCGACATAAACAAATCACTTGAATATTCATTGCCCCGCATTTTTTTAGCTGCTGACTAACAGCATTTATTGTATTTCCCGTAGTGACAATATCATCAATAAGCATCACCGATTTTTGAGAAAGATTTTTTCGACATTCATAAAGTGTTTCTACATTTTGTTTACGTTCTTTTAATGAAAGCTTTTTCTGATCTATTGCTCGTTGATGTCGATAGAGTAAATGAGGATAAAAATCACAATTTAACCATTTCGCTATCACTTTTGCCAACAATTCTGCTTGATTAAATCCTCTTGACCAATAACGTATATGATGTAATGGAACGCAAGTGACTAAATCCGGTTTTATGATTTCATTTGCAAGTCGTTTTTTATACCATGTTAAAAACATTAATCTTGCCAGTGCCAATGTCAGTTCCGTTTTATGATAAAACTTTAATTGCTGAATTAATTTTTTTAACGGATTAATGTATTCGCTAGTCGCAATTAATGTATCCCAATAGGGTTTATTTTCAAGACAACGATAACAAATCTGAGTGGATAAAGAATGCGGTAAACTACATTGCGGACATACCTTGTTTAATTTCGGTATGTTTTTTGAACATTGATAACAAATTCCATGATGTGCCAAATATAATGGCATATTGCATAAGAAGCAACGCATAATTCTCCAACTTTAAAAATAATGTCATCCAAAAATTTAAAACAATCATTTAATAAAGGATAAAACGTCAATACTAAGAGTTTGTTTTCAGACCATCGCATATCGTTAAAAAAATACTTTTTTCAGCCATAAAAATAGTACTCAAATGCAAAAACTTACTTATAATATCTTGTTTAACATGTTGAAAAATATTAAATAAACAATAACTCGAACTATTTCACAAAATTTTTTTGTATTTTGCACAATTGTTATTTAAATAAATTTTATATTCGGTATAATCAACAAACAAATGGACTAAGGAACAAATATAATGAATAAAATCAGATCATTAATCATCACATTGTGCTTAATTTTACTTTCACCCATTGCATTAGCAGATACAAAAGTATTGTTGCAAACCAGTATGGGGGATATTGAAATTGAATTAGACAATGAGCATGCACCAATTACAACCAAAAACTTTCTTGATTATGTTAAAAGTGGTTTCTATGAAAACACCACTTTTCATCGTGTGATCCCTAATTTTATGATTCAAGGT
Organism: Gilliamella sp. CG25; assembly: GCF_046635705.1. Taxonomy (NCBI): domain Bacteria; kingdom Pseudomonadati; phylum Pseudomonadota; class Gammaproteobacteria; order Orbales; family Orbaceae; genus Gilliamella; species Gilliamella sp. CG25. The sequence goes on from NZ_JBIDFJ010000003.1 coordinate 149,167, forward strand.
GGTGGAGCAGACGGTGAATTAAAATTTAAAGAAACAAATGCCCCAATTAAAAACGAAGCAGATAATGGATTAAAAAATGTGCGTGGTACGATCGCAATGGCAAGAACCGGAGTCATCGATAGTGCAACGAGCCAATTTTTTATTAATGTCGTCGATAATCATTTTCTCAACCACGATCCATCCAAAGATTATGGTTACGCAGTATTTGGAAAAGTGATAAAAGGAATGGATATTGTTGATAAAATTGTCAATGTGCCAACTAAACGGATGGGCCCCCATCAAAATGTACCGATTGAGCCAATTTATATTAAAAAAGCAATTATCATAACAGAATAAATGATTTTATTTATTCTACTTCATTTATTCAAAAGAACTGTCTTAACAATTTAAGACAGTTCAGTTTGACTATATTTTTAATTAATTCTATTTGTTTTTATTTTATATTATCGTCGTAAGCTTTTATTATCACAAGCTTCATCTATACCAAGACTACAGGCTTTCTTAAAGTACTTAATGGCTAACGGTCTATTTTTTTCTACTCCTTCACCATAGTAATACATGACACCTAAATTATTTAACGCTTCTGGCGAATCTTGCTCCACTGCTTTCTTATACCAAAACACTGCTGTTTCTTTATTTTTTTCGACACCTTCCCCTTCATCATACATAATCGCTAAATTATATTGAGCATCAACTAAACCTTGTTCGGCAGCTTTTGTATACCAATAAACAGCTTTTTGATCATCTTCTTCAACACCTTCACCTTCATCATACATTAGTGCTAAATAATATTGTGCCTGATCAAATCCTTGTTCTGCTGATTTAGTTACCCAATATAATACTTTATCCAAATCTTCCTCAACGCCCAAACCTTCCTCATAAGCTTGAGCCAAATAAAATTGAGCTTTCTTATCACCTTGTTCGGCTTCTTTTTGGCAAGTATCAAAAGCTTTATCATACTCTTTTGCATTCCAATATTTTTCACACTCGCCAGCGTAGGTTGTACTTGAAAACAATACTGTTAACAAAATAAAAAATACTTTTTTCATAACTTTCCTTATATCTCTAAATTATAAATATTTGACAAATTTTAAACTCTGCCTATTGTAGGAAAAAAATTTAAATTAGCAATAACAAAAATTATTAAGAATTATTAAACTAATCGGTTTTAATAAATAGATATTACATCCCTTAACAATGAATCATGCTTTTTTTAATTTACTCAATAAGTGAGCAATAGTTCTGACCCCAACTCCTGTTGCTCCCGTTGCCCATAATGCAGTTGCACTTTTACGGAAAGTGGCTGAGCAGTCGATATGTAACCAGTTTTGCTGATAATTTTTAATAAAATGTGATAAAAATGCCGCAGCAGTACTTGCCCCTGCTGTATTAGGTAATCCAGAATTGGACATGTCTGCAAATGATGAAGGGAATTGAGAGCGATGAAATTCGGCTAACGGTAAACGCCAAAATGCTTCATGTTCAATATCGCTACTTGCCAATAACAATTGAGCAAATTTATCATCAAATGAAAGTAGTGATTGATAATCATTACCCACCGCAATTTTAGCTGCACCCGTCAATGTTGCACAATCGATAATATAATGTGGTTTATCATTATCGGCACAAATTAACCCATCGGCTAACACTAAACGCCCTTCAGCATCGGTATTATCAATTTCAACTGTTTTACCATTACGATAACAAATAATATCCCCGAGTTTAAAAGCGCTACCACTCACTAAGTTATCTGCACAACATAGATAAAGTTTAATACGGTGATTTATGCCTCGTGCAATAGCAAGCGCTAATGCACCAGCGACTAGCGCTGCTCCGCCCATATCTGAGCGCATCGACTCCATAAAACTACTTGGTTTTAAACTATAACCACCAGAATCAAATGTGATCCCTTTACCCACTAAACAAGCAGTAATCGGTGTTGTTGGATTTTTACCCGGATTATAATCAAGTTCAAGTAGCGCTGCCGGTCTATCTGAGCCTTTACCAACAGTATAGATCCCCATATAATCATGCTCTTTTAATGCTTCGCCTGAAATAATTTTGTATGTTACGTCTGTCGAATATTGACTGATGAGTTTGGCACTTTGCGTAGCTAATTCAAGTGGGCTCAATGTTTCCGCTTGCTGGTTAACAATATCTCGACACCAATCAATAATGGCCAGACGATGTGTTAATTCTGCTTTATCTTTGCTATCCAGCTTTGCCCAAGTGACTTTATTGTTGTTTTTTGCATTACGATAACCCAACCAAAAATGCCAACAAGCTTCTAAATCCCATCCTTGACCACTAAGTTTAACCGATTTAATACCTTGATTATCGAGTTTACGCCCTGCACGTTGAATTGCCCCTAAACGATGCTCAGTTTTATAATGAATGGTAATTGATTCATCTGAAAAACTCAGTAGTGCATCTTTACCCCATTGCGAGGGTGCAGGTTTTTCAGAAAGTAAAATAGATAACATCGACATAAGCAGAACTCCAATTATTGATAAAAATAAAACAATGGCTTAATTCTAATCAGAAACATGCTAATATAGCAAGCAGGTTAAGAATAAATAAGGATTCGTTATGACATCTGCTGTACCAATAAAAAATGGAATTAATTTTCGTGATTTAGGTGGAATTAAAACACAAGATGGACGTCAAATACGTAAAGGAAAATTATATCGTGCAGGTGAATTTTCACGTATTAGCGAACAAGAAAAAGACTTCTTAGCGAATGAATTAAAATTACACTACATTTTAGACTATCGAGATCCGAACGAAATCAATCGCTATCCCGACAATTTATGGCGTAATGCCAACTATATTAATGTTCCGGCAAATCCATTAAGTGATGAAGTGACAGCCAGTTTAACCTCAGAAATTGAAGATGATATTTTTACCATTAAAAAAACGTCACCCTTTGATTTTATGATCAAACTTTATCAATTATTACCTTTCAATAATCCTGCTTATCAAAAACTCACTGACATTTTATTAAATGGTAATGGGCAGCCCTTAGTTCAGCATTGTGCTGTCGGCAAGGATAGAACGGGCATTGGTGTCGCTTTAACACTGTTTGCATTAGGCGTGAGTGAAGACGTTGTCATGCAAGACTATCTACTTACCGAACAATTATTAAAAGATTTTCGTGACACCATTCTTAATCAGAATAAAAACCAATTAACGGCAACCGAACTTGAAAATCAAAAAGTGATTTTTGCTGCTAAAGAAGCGTACCTAACCGCCGCAATAACGGCAATTAAACAGCGTTATCAGACTATTGATAATTGGTTAGCTCAGGAATATCAATTAGATAATAACAAAAGAAAGGTACTTCAAGACCTTTATCTAATTTAGACAATATCAACGATATAGATAGTTAATCTATACTTAAATAATAATCACATCAACGATGTTATCGATTGAAATGTGAAGTCATAAAATAGCAATGTGAGGAAATAAAAATGTTAACCGATCAAATGGTCAAAAAGCTTAATGAGCAATTAAATTTAGAGTTTTACTCTTCAAATCTGTACCTACAAATGAGTGCTTGGTGTGATGACCAAAATTTTCCATCTTTCGGAAAGTTTTTAAGAGATCATGCGGGTGAAGAACGCCAACATATGGAGCGTTTATTTGATTATGTTTTAGATTGTGGCTCCTTAGCTTTAATTGGCAAAATTGAAGCCCCTGAATCACAATATCCTTCTTTACTTGAATTATTTAAAGTGGCTTATCAGCACGAACTTAAAATTACCAAAGCAATTAATGCGCTAGTTGATTATGCGTTAACACAGAAAGATTTTTCGACATTTAACTTTTTACAATGGTATGTTTCTGAACAACATGAAGAAGAAAAACTCTTCAAAAGCATTGTCGATAAACTAGAATTAGTCGGTGAAAATAAGCGTGACCTATTCTTTATGGATAAAGATTTTAACAAAACGTTAAGTGAATCAGGTTTATTAACGACCAACGAATAATTAATACAACATGTTAATCTGCTTCATTTTTTGATGTGGCAGATTAGCGTCTTTAACGTTGTAAGATAAACCTTGTTATCGGCACACTACTATTGACCGCCAAATGGACATCATCAATCTGCTGATATTGATAATAAAAATGACTTGCAAAAGGAGCATGAATCAATTGGTGATTAAGGTCAATTTTCACAGATTTCATTTGCCAAACACCTTTCGCATACAGCTTTAAAGCAGACTCTTTTAACGTCCATAATTGCCAAAAAGCCGATAATGTATCGGTTTGCGCTATCATCCATTGATATTCATCATCATCAAAAAAGTTTTCTGCTACTTTTAAATAGTGTTTACGCTGGCGAGCCAGTTCAATATCTAAACCTACTTTACCGTTTAAAGATATCGCGACAGCTACCCTATCTTGGCTATGGCTGATATTAAAATCAGGAAGAGTTCGATCTAAAAAACATGGGCGACTATTTTCACCGATTACGATTGTTGGCAAGGTAGAGCAATGGCAATACTGATTAAGCAAATCTGCTAATATCGAACGACAGATTAAAAACTGTTTTTTACGTTGCCCATTCATCTGATTGGCATCGTTGATAATTTGCTCTGATAACAACGCATAATTAATTGTCGCCGTATTTAAATTGGCTAGTTGGACGATTAGCATAATTGAAAAGCCAGTATTCATAAAAATTATTTTTTACTATTTTAACAGCATGCTATGCTAACTGTTATTAAAATTTCTCAGATAGCTAAGGATACATCATGTCATTACAAACCAAATTAGTGAATGCTGGTCGCAAAAAACGCTATACCCAAGGCGCTGTAAATTCGGTAATTCAGCGTGCTTCTTCATTAGTCTTCGACACTGTCGCTGCAAAAAAAGAAGCAACAGAAAATCGAGCCAAAGGGGCACTATTCTATGGACGCCGAGGCACATTAACCCACTTTTCACTTCAAGATGCCATGATTGAAATTGAAGGCGGAGCCGGATGTTATCTTTATCCATGTGGTGCAGCTGCAATTGCAAATGCCATTTTAGCTTTTGTAAAAACCGGGGATCATATCCTTGTATCCGAAGCCAGCTACGAACCAACTCAAGAATTTTGTAATCATATTTTAAAGGATCTTGGCGTCGAAACCGATTACTTTTCACCTTTAGTTGGTCGCTATATCACTAACCATATTAAACCGAATACCAAAGTCGTATTTTTAGAATCGCCAAGCTCCATTACCATGGAAGTGCATGATGTACCGGCCATCGTTAAAGCGATTCGCCATGTAAATCCTGATATTATCATTATGATGGATACGACTTGGGCTGCTGGTATATTATTTAAAGCCTTAGATCATGATATTGATATCTCAATTCAGGCAGGCACAAAATATTTAATTGGTCATTCTGATGCAATGTTAGGTACCGCGGTTGCTAATGAAAGATGCTGGGATAGACTACGAGAACGTTCTTATTTAATGGGACAAATGTGCGATGCCGATACAGCTTATATGGCAGCACGAGGGTTACGCACCTTAGCTATCAGATTAAAACAACATCATGAAAGTGGATTAAAAATAGCAAAATGGTTGGCTAATCACCCGCAAGTTGCAACAGTGAATCACCCAGCATTAGAAAGTTGTAAAGGACATGAATTTTTTAAGCGTGATTTTACGGGAGCAAGTGGACTATTTTCTTTTATACTTCATGATCGCCTAAGTGATGTTCAACTTTCCGATTTTCTGGATAATTTAACCCATTTCTCTATGGCTTATTCATGGGGCGGATTTGAGTCATTAATTTTAGCCAATCAACCGGAAGAACTAGCTAAAATTAGACCTGTTTCGGGTATTAGTTTTACAGGCACACTCATCCGATTACATATCGGTCTTGAAGATCCTGAAGATTTAATTGCGGATCTTGCTGCTGGTTTAGAAAGAATCAATCAGCATAATCATAAAGCAAATGCACTACAAAGCTTAGTATAATCAGGAAAAACATGGATAATCAAAGTCAAGTAATGATTGATCAAACCATCACACAGACCATTTCAACATGTTTAAAAAAACACCGTAAGCTATTGGTAGCTTATAGTGGCGGGGTTGATTCCACTGTATTGCTACATGCACTAGTCAAATTGAAACAACAAGCTGATTTAGCAGTACGAGCCATTTATATTCATCATGGTTTAAGTCAAAATGCAGATAATTGGGCAAGCCATTGCCAACAACAATGCCAACAATGGGAAATCCCTTTTATTATTGAAAAGGTTAAGCTTGATACCTCGGCAGGCAATATTGAAGAACAAGCTCGACATGCTCGTTATAAAGCGATTTATCATCATTTGAAAAGCGATGAAATGCTATGCACAGCACAACATCTTGATGACCAATGCGAAACGTTTTTGCTAGCTTTAAAAAGAGGAAGTGGCCCGTCTGGATTATCAGCCATGCCCGTTGAAAGCCAACAACATCTTCGACCGTTACTCACTATTTCACGTAAACAAATAGAAGCGTATGCCAATTGGCATCAATTAACTTGGATAGAAGATGAAAGTAATCAAGATGACCATTATGATCGCAATTTTCTTAGATTAAATGTTTTGCCAATTATTGATCAACGTTGGCCTCAGTTTTCACAAATGGTTGCCCGAAGTGCATCGCTTTGCCAACAACAAGAAGCTTTAATTAACGAGCTGTTACTTAACGATTTTCATCAAGTATTAACCCAGCAAGGTCAGCTACGCTTGTCGCCATTACGCGATTATTCAGAATATAAACGCAATGCCATTTTACGCATGTGGCTACGACATCAACACGTTATGATGCCTAGCCAAAAACAACTAGCACTTATTTGGCAAACCGTTGTTCAAGCAAAGAACGATGCTAATCCGCAATTCGTTTTACACCATAAGCAAATTCGCCGTTATCAAAATTTACTTTATCTATTGCCACTCTATAAAGATACTGAACAACAAGTCATAAATTGGGATCTGACTTCGCCTTTAGTTTTACCCGATCATATCGGTGAGTTACATGCTCTTTATCAAGATGATTTAACGTGTCGTCTACCGAACAGAGACGAACATGTTACCGTACGCTTTCATGCTCAAGGACAACTTCAAATCGTTAATCGTCAAGGCTCAAGGTCAATCAAGAAACTTTGGCAAGAACACCATATTCCACCTTGGATGCGAACACGCATCCCTTTGATATATTATAATGAACAACTTATTTGTGCTGTCGGCGTGTTTGTGACTGAGCAAGGAAAAGGTTCGCAAATTGATTTTCGTGTCACTTAGAAAATAAGCCACTTGCTCATTATCAATCAGCTATCAAACCATTAAGGGACATTATCCATTGCCCCTTAAGTTAAAGGTTAACAAGCTAATTTTATTTTGCTTCTGCTCTTGGCTTCCAGCGTTTTAGTAATAATGCATTAGTCACCACACTAACACTACTTAAAGCCATAGCAGCGCCAGCAATCATTGGGTTTAAAAAACCAAATGCCGCTAATGGAATACCAATTAAATTATAGAAAAACGCCCAAAATAAGTTTTGTTTGATCTTATTATATGTTCGACGAGAAATATCAATAGCATCAGCGATAAGGTATAAATTACCTCGCATTAAGGTAATACTTGCCGTATGCATTGCCACATCAGTACCTGTTCCCATGGCAATGCCGATATCAGCGGCAGCCAACGCTGGCGCATCATTAATGCCATCCCCTACCATTGCTACTTGATTATTGGTATTGGTATGGCTCTCTTTTTGCAATTGATAAATATAGTTGGCTTTATCTTGGGGTAACACTTCGGCTATCACTTTATCTAAATTTAATTGTTGACCCACATAATTTGCCGCTTGTTGATTATCACCAGTTAGCATGACAGTATTAACATGCAATTGATGTAATGCATCAATTGCATTTCTCGCTTCAGGTTTAATCACATCAGCAAAGCCAAATAAAGCAAGTATCACGACACTATCTTCAGCTTGTTGTTTAGCCAAAAATGAAATAGTGTACCCTTTACTGGTTAGCTCATCTATTTTATCATCCATGTTTACAAAATAGGCGTTTAACGATTTCATCCAACGCAAACTTCCTAAATAGTATTCGGTATTATCAATCGTTGCCATGACGCCCGATCCTGTTACTGATGTGATATTTTTCGCATAATCATACTTTTTAGCTTTAGATAACATAGCTTTTGCTAATGGATGTTCACTACCAGCTTGCATCGATGCAGCAAGTGACAAAATCTGATCGGGTGTTTCAGTTCCAACGACATCGATTTCCACCAAGTCAGGTTTACCTTCTGTTAAGGTGCCTGTTTTATCAAATGCGACAGTGTTAACATTATGCAAGGTTTCTAAAGCTTCAGCATCTTTAATCAAAATACCTTGACGTGCAGCCACACCCGTGCCAACCATAATCGCTGTGGGTGTTGCCAATCCTAAAGCACATGGGCAAGCAATCACCAATACAGCAACGGCATGAAGTAATGCTTGTTGCCAATCATGATAAATAATTCCCCAAGCCAATAAGGTAATCAAAGCAATGATCAAAATGACTGGGACAAAAATTGCGCTGATACGATCGACAATTCGCTGTATAGGTGCTTTTTTAGCCTGTGCAGATTCGACCATTTCAATAATTTTAGACAGTTTTGAATCAGATTGGATAGCGGTAGTTTTGACGATTATCAGTCCTTCACCATTAATGGTACCACCCGTGACCACATCATTAACAGTTTTATTAACTGGAAAACTTTCTCCAGTTAACATCGATTCATCACTACTGGATGTGCCTTCCATAATAATACCGTCAACTGGAATACGTTCACCGGGTTTAATTACGACAATATCGTTCACTTTAACTTGGCTAATCGGTAAACTAATTTCGTGATCCCCTTGTCTGACTAAAGCGACTTCAGGTCTTAATGCTGAAAGTGCTTCGATCGCTTGTGTGGTTTGATGTTTCGCTCTTGACTCTAACCATTTACCCACTAAGATTAAAGTTATAATTACAACAGATGATTCGAAATAGAGATGATCATAATGCCCTGTAATTAATTGATATAACGATAAACCATAAGCCGCACTGGTACCTATAGCCACTAATAAATCCATATTACCAGTGAAAGCTTTTAAAGCACTAAAACCACTTCGGTAAAATTTAGCACCAAGACCGAATTGAACAATCGAAGCCAGAATAAATTGTAACCATGCAGGCATCATTAAATGGAAACCAAATGGCTCTAATAACATTGGTAAAACAAAAGGAAGAGCGAATAAAATGGACACCACAATCGGCCAAAGTGATGCTTGTTTTTCAGTATCTTTTGCATGTGTTTGCTGATCCGTCATTTTCACCGCATGATAACCTGCTTTATCTACCGCTGACATCAGTGTTGCTAAATTAACATTTGAATTTGCTTTAACGGTTGCTTTTTCAGTTGCTAGATTCACGCTAACATCAATTACTCCATCAACCTCTTTAATCGCCTTTTCAACACGACTAACGCATGATGCGCAGCTCATATCTTCAACATAAAAATTATATTCAACTGTTTTCATTTGACGCATCCTTTGGTGAGAGGGTTGTTAAGATTAAAAAACGTTCTCAACAAATTTTTTTGATTACTTAACAAATATTTTAATACTAATTATTCGAATAACAAGAATGCACTTTTTTGATATATACTATCCAAAAAGATACTATTGAGGCATTAAGTGAAAAATCATTTAGTTAAAACCCATAACAACGAGCAAAGCTTGGGATCTGTTATTCACTGTCCGGTTGAAACAACAATCAATATGATTGGAGGTAAATATAAATCATTAATTTTATGGAAACTGATAACAAACAAAACATTAAGATTTTCTCAGTTACGAAAAGAGATTCCTTGCGCCACACCAAAAATGTTAACTCAGCAGTTACGTGAACTCGAATCCAATCAATTAATCAACCGAAAAGTGTTTCCTGTCGTCCCACCAAAAGTAGAATATTCCTTAACAGATTTTGGCAAAAGTATTAAACCTGTATTAGAAGCAATGTATCAATGGGGAAGCCATTGTTTAAATCGCCAAGGACTAAAGATCAATTGTACAATGGCAGCAATAGCTGACCAACCTAAACAATAATCACTTTAATACAAGATGCTTTGCATCAATTACTTTTTCTTAGTGATCAAAAAGACAAGCAATAAATAAGAGGAAACAGCGTTATTACAACGCTGTTCATAATAGAAATTAATTACGTAATTTTTCTGGCCAATCGTTTTGAGTAGACACTAATAAATCTTTCACTACTCGTGGATTACCAGCCACAACATTACCAGATACCATATAATTATTACCACCGGCAAAATCGGTAATGACACCACCAGCTTCACGTAAGATGAGTTCACCTGCCGCAATATCCCAAGGTTTTAAACCGATTTCGAAAAATCCATCTAAACGACCTGCTGCCACATAAGCCAAATCTAATGCTGCTGAACCAGTGCGACGAAAATCACCGCATTTAGTAAATAATTTTTGTAAAACTGCAAAATAGCTATCGCTATATTGTTTCGCTTTAAATGGAAATGCAGTTGCCAGTATACTTCCATTTAAATCTTTAGCATTGCTGACACGAATACGATAGCCATTTAGCTGAGCACCTTTACCACGTGCAGCAGTATACAATTCATTGCTCATTGGATTATAAACCACTGCCACTTCGGTTTTACCTTTGACTCGAGCAGCGATAGACACAGCAAAATGTGGGATATTCTTAATAAAATTGGTGGTACCATCAATTGGGTCGATTATCCACTGCGTATCGGCATCGCTACCTTTAGCAAGACCACTTTCTTCAGCGATAATAGTATGATCTGGATACGCTTTTTTAATTGTTTCAATAATTAAAGCTTCAGCAGCACGATCTGCATTGGTTGCAAAATCGTTAGCACCTTTAGTATCAATTTCGATTGAACTAGGATTTTCATAAGCCTTAATGGCAACATTACCTGCTTTGCGAGCAGCACGAATAGCAATATTAAGCATCGGATGCATAATTTTCTTCCAATTGATGATGTTAAAGAACGGGTTGTTTTGGCAAACCTAAAAAGTGATACCAAAATTTACGGCATAGTATAAAGGTTTTATAAGCTTATTGCCAGATTATGTTGGGAATGTCAGCGATATTATTGATTTTGAGAAAAATAACGCAACATCCCAAATTCACCGCATTAAATAATGTTTTGATACGTTAATAATTTATCAAAGAGACTAGCTGCTACATAAATAATTCCTATCAACATATTATTCACTTATCACTAACATTATTTTTGATTTTCACCGTATGCATTGCTAAATAATTTTCACATATTACAAATTTATTTAATAAAACTTTATTAAAAGACGATACTTATAAACCATTATCGATGTAATTTGATACAATATATTTGCTATAAATTGTTATAAATAGGAAAAAATGGATGAAGAAATTAATATTAATTTTATGCTTATTTTTTTCAGTAAACAACCCCATTTTTGCTGATGAAAATCAAGAACTTAATTATAAGGATGAGTACAGAAAAGCCACTATCCAAAATGATGCAGAAGCACAATTTCATGTAGGTTATATGTATGAAAAAGGCATTGAAGTTGAGCAAAGTTATACCAAAGCAGCTCAATGGTATGAAAAAGCCGTAAAACAAAATAATGAAAATGCCTCAGTTTATTTAGGTTCCTTATATTTGAATGGTTTAGGCGTCACTCAAAATTTAGATAAAGCAAAAAAACTGATTGAAAAAGGCGCATTGAACGGTAACAGTAGTGGCGAGTTTTATATGGGACTTTTTTATGATTTAATTGCTCAAAAGCCAAAAGCAAAAGGAATCGAATCCAATTTAAAAAATGACGCAATCAATCAAAATTATATCATGGCTAGAAAGTGGTATGAAAAAGCATTAAAGCATGGAGAACCAGCTGCGGCCGGAAATCTTGGTGTTTTGTATGAAGCTGGAAGAGGTGTCAAACAAGATGACGTCAAAGCAAGAAAGTATTATGAACAAGCCGTAAAAGGAAATGCCATTGTTTCAAATAATAATTTGGCTAACTTTTATTATCTTGGAAAAGGTGGATTGAAACAAGATTACGTAAAAGGTAGAAAATTAGATGAAAAAGCAGCGAAAAAAGGTTACGTTGAGTCACAATTCAAATTAGGTTGGCTATATTTTAACGGAAACGGCGTTAAACAAGATTATCGGCAAGCCCAAAAATGGTTTGAACTGGCTGCTGAACAAAATCATGGTGAATCACAATACTATTTAGGACTTATTTATCAACAAGGACTGGGACGAGAAAAAGACATTAACACAGCTAAACATTATTTTAAGCTGTCTTGCCAAAATACTGGCGATGAAGACGCCTGCCAATTACAATAATCATACGTTGTATTGTTATTCAGTCGATAAAATCACCTTGATTTTTCTCTTCATCAGTCGTTATCGTTAAGGTGATTTTGTCCTATTTTAAGTACAAAATAAAAGAATATTTATCATGATTGACCAACTGCAATTTGTGAGCAATAGAGTTAGTATTCTGGCAATTTTCCTGGCAGTTAGTTAATCTATTTAATCCTCACTATTGTTACTTTTTTCATCGCATACTTGGCTTTCTAGTCGCTTTAAATTGGGAATTATTGCATAATACACGACGTATAAATTACCGAACTTAACTTAGGAATTATTATGGAACTTCTTTGTCCAGCAGGTTCATTGCCATCACTAAAAATAGCCATCGATAATGGTGCTGATGCCGTTTATATTGGTTTAAAAGATGATACTAATGCGCGTCATTTTGCTGGTTTAAATTTCAATGAGAAGCGATTAATTGAAGCCGCTGATTATGTACATAAACGTGGTAAAAAATTGCATATTGCGATAAATACTTTTGCACATCCTGAAAATTTTCAGCGTTGGCAACATGCGGTTGATACCGCGGCTAACATTGGTGCTGATGCGTTAATTATTGCTGATCTTGCTATGCTTGATTATGCTGCCGAAAAGTACCCTAATCTTGAACGCCATGTTTCCGTTCAGGCCTCTTCAACCAATGAAGAGTCAATCAAGTTTTATTATAATAATTTTCAGGTTCATCGTATTGTATTGCCTCGTGTTCTGTCGATGCATCAAGTTAAACAGTTATCAAAAGTTTCTCCCGTCCCTTTAGAAGTTTTTGCCTTCGGTAGTTTATGTATAATGGCTGAAGGTCGTTGCTATTTATCGTCTTATTTAACAGGTGAATCACCTAATACGGTTGGGGCATGTTCTCCAGCTAAATTTGTGCGATGGGAAGAGACTGACAAAGGTCTTGAATCTCGTTTGAATAACGTATTGATTGATTGTCATAAAAAAGGTGAAAATGCCGGTTATCCAACCCTATGTAAAGGACGTTATTTTGTTGGAGAACAGCTTTATCATCCAATTGAAGAACCAACCAGTTTAAATACCATTGAGCTATTACCCGAGTTATTTGCTGCCAATATTGCATCGGTCAAAATTGAAGGGCGTCAACGCAGTCCAGCTTATGTTGAGCAAGTAACCAAAGTATGGCGACAAGCAATTGACCGTTATAAAGCAAACCCACAATCATTTCAAGCTGAACAACATTGGATGGATACATTAGGCTCTGTGTCGGAAGGAACACAAACGACATTGGGTGCTTATCACCGTAAATGGCAATAATTGAATATTTTAGACTTTAAATTCATATTATTGGAAAAGACACTTATTAAAAATAAAGTGGCATTAATTTATATTATTGAATTTATTTAATAAAATATCATTTAAATGATTTGATAAATGATCTAACATAAATCAATATAGTGAGCAAAACTATGAAATATGCATTAGGCCCAGTGCTTTATTATTGGCCTAAAACCGAAACAGAAGCTTTTTATCATGCGGCAAAAGAAAGTGAAGCCGATATTATTTATATGGGCGAAACAGTTTGTACTAAACGCCGTGAAATGAAAGTCCCTAACTGGCTTGAATTAGCTAAAGAAGTCGCTAAATCAGGAAAACAAGTGGTGCTTTCAACGTTGGCTTTGCTTGAAGCTCCATCTGAATTAAATGAATTAAGATTACTCGTTAATAATGGCGATTTTTTAATTGAAGCCAATGATTTAGCTGCAATTAATATCGCTCAAGAAAATAAATTACCTTTTGTTGCCGGCCCTGCAATTAATTGCTATAACGCATACACGTTAAAATTATTACAAAAACAAGGTATGGTACGTTGGTGTATGCCCGTTGAACTTTCTCGGGATTGGTTAGCAAATGTACTAAATCAATTTGATAGTCTCAATATCGAGCGAAATTTTGACGTTGAAGTTTTCAGTTACGGTTACCTACCGTTAGCCTATTCAGCTCGTTGTTTTACGGCACGTTCAGAAGATAAACCCAAAGATAAATGCGAAACATGTTGTATCAAATACCCTGTTGGGCGTGAAGTGTTTTCACAAGAACAACAAAAAGTGTTTGTTCTAAATGGGATCCAAACACAAAGCGGTTATTGCTATAATTTAGGTAATCAACTCAAAGAGATGAAAGGATTAGTTGATATTGTTCGTATTTCACCACTTGGGTTGGAAACATTGGATATTGTGAAACAGTTTAGAGCGAACGAAGAAGGATTAAATCCGCTACATATAGAGCATAAACGAGACTGTAATGGGTATTGGAATGGAATTGCAGGACTTGAACTTAACCAGTAAAAAGTTTTCTTATCAAAAGTTTAGAGCAGAATTTCCTGCTCTGAACAATGAAAACGTGTATCTTGATTCAGCCGCAACATCACTCAAGCCCCAAGCGATGATCGATGCGACGCTGGAATATTATGCACACAATACTGCAACTGTTAAACGCAGTTTGCACCCTAATGCCTTACAAGTGACTGAAATAATAAATCAAGCTCGGCAAAATGTCGCTGATTGGATTAACGCTTCAACGAGCAGTGAAATTATTTGGACAAGTGGTACGACCGAATCCATTAATCTTATTGCACAAAGCTATGCTCGACCTTTGCTAAAAGCAGGTGATGAGATTATTGTCAGTGAATTAGAGCACCATAGCAATTTATTGCCATGGCTAATTGTTGCAGAGCAAACGGGAGCCAAAGTAATTAAATGGTCATCGGTTATTGATGATCTGACTTCACTTCTATCAGAATGCACAAAAATTGTCGCCATTACACAAATGTCCAATGTGACAGGATTTTGTCCGGATTTAGCAGCGATTAGCCAAATCGTTCACCAATATAATGCCATTTTAGTGGTGGATGGTGCTCAAGGTATTGTTCATCATCCCATTGATGTTGATAAACTTGATATTGATTTTTATGTATTTTCAGCGCATAAATTATATGGTCCAACAGGACTCGGTGTATTATATGGTAAACAAATTTTGCTTGAGACTATGCCCGTTTGGCATGGTGGAGGTAAAATGCTAAAAAGTGTCTCTTTCGATCACTTTATACCTGAGCAACATCCGTATAAATTTGAAGCAGGCACACCCAATATCGCCGGAATGCTAGGCTTTAATGCAACGTTTGAATGGCTAAAACGTTGGGATTTTAATCAAACACAATTATATACCGAACAATTAGCCGATTATGCAAAATCACAACTTAGTAAACTAACCAATATTCAATTTTACAGTGTAAATAATAGTTCAATCATCACATTTAATATCCACAATATTCATCATAATGATATTGCTATCTTATTAAGTGAACAAAACATTGCAATACGCACTGGTGAACTTTGTGCTCAACCATTAATGCAAAAGCTAGGTTGCCAAGGTGTCATTCGTCTTTCATTGATGCCTTATAATAACAAACAAGATATCGACCGTTTTATAATTGCATTACAACATGCTATACAAATCTTGGATTAATTGTATTATCACCAGCTTTTGTTAACTTTAAATATTTATCATTATGTAAACGACAAATAGGTCTATATTATGCTATCGCAGCAAACATTAACGGAATTATTATTGAAACAACAAAACTGGCAAGATCGTTATCGGCAAATCATTGCGTTATCAAAACAATTGCCTGACTTTCCAGCCGATTTAAAAACAGATAGTAACCAAGTCAATGGTTGTGAAAATCGAGTTTGGCTTACTTTTCAAAAACAAGCTGATGATACTTTTATTTTTCAAGGTGATAGTGAGGGTCGAATTGTTAAAGGGTTACTCGCAATTTTACTTATCATTGCAAATCATAAAACAGCGAAGCAAATTCAGGCTATCGATTTTCAGTTTGAATTAAGTAAACTTAAAATTACCGACGAGCTTAGTCAATCTCGCCTAAAAGGATTAGATAAATTAATAGAGCGAATTCAATCAGTTAATTAGAATAATAAAAGGGCGAAATATCTTTCCGCCCTTTCATCGATTTCACTTTTTACTTATCTAAATAAGTAAAAAGTGTGATAACTTTTTTAACACCAGCTACTTTACTGGCAACAACTGCAGCAGCTTTACCCTCTTCAGGTTTGACAATACCAATTAAAAAGACTTCGCCATTTTCGGTAACGACTTTAATATTTCTGGCTTTTGTTGCCGAATTTAAGACTAATTGTGATTTAACTTTGGTTGTAATCCATGCGTCATTGGTAATGGTTCCTGCACCAACAGACTCACCGATACGAATTTGATTAAATACTTTTTTGACACCTTCAACTTCATGAGCAAGATTTTCGGCTTTCATACTCTGTTCATTATTTGCTTGTCCGGTTAAAAGAATATTACCGTCATAAGCACTCGTTGAAATACGTGAACCAATAAAAGCTGATGTATTTTCTTTTAATTTCATACCCATTCGTGAATTCAGCGTTGTATCATCAACTTGAGTCCCGGTTGTACGCGGATCTGAAGCAACTTTGGCTGTAGCCGTTGCACCGGCTCCAATTACCGCAGCAACACAGCCTTGTAACATCAATGAGCCAGACATTAATATTACCGTTAAGGCAATTTTTCTCATTATAACTCCTTCATTTATGGCTTAGTAATGTGTAACTTATGACAAAATAAATTGATTTTATTATGCCTTGCACAAAGTAATTTGCAAAACAATTTTACTGTTATTCATAATAATTATTGTTTATTTTTTTAAAAATAATAAACGAAAAACAGTAAAACAGACTGACGTCTATTTAAAAAATCTGTTATCTTTATACACTAAACTATGTATTGATATTTTATAGGCTAATATGGAACAGGATTATATTGATTGGCTATATGGTTTGTCAGCGCCAATGGTAATATTAAATAAAAGATATGGAGCAAGCTATACCTCACCTTTTTTTTATCCTAACGATGATTTTATAGATTTGAAAGAGAGTTGGGAAATAGATTCTCGGGAAACTTTACTTGATTGCGTTTTCACCATGATTGATGATGGACATGCACCATTATTATCTGAATTCTATTCTAAATATTCTCAATTGTCTGAATTTGATTGGCTCAGCTTTTATGAACGTCAAACTGATTATCATAAAGTGATACTTAAATTTGTTGAGCAAACATTTCCTATCTGTAATATTGCAGGAATTCGTAGTTGGGATTATGCTCGGATGGCCTATCTTCTACGACTTGGCACGACGAATAAATATGTCACTGAAGAAGAATGTTTATGGATTTTGCATAGAATTGGGTTACGTTCAACATACTTTTATCAATCTTGGCAACACTACCTTGTTAGTTGGTTTATTGGTTTACAATATTGGAATAATTTACAGATTAAAGACGATTTAGAAAAATTACGCTGTGAATTATCCCGTCCATCTAACGTCACATCCATGGCAAATTTATATGAAGACAAACAAGCACCCTTTAACCGGTTACCATGGTTTATTGATATTGAGAAATTTGAAAAGCCAGAATCATTAAGGGAGTATGATTGGTTATGAATGAACATATTTGGCAACTACTCGAAATAGAAAAAACGACGGATACTGTCGCAATACGTCAAGCCTATCGAGCCAAGTTACCCTTTTATCATCCCGAAACAGACCCGATTGGATTTAAAGCTTTACGTGAAGCTTATGAGTTTGCAATACAGTATGCACAGTCAACCGAACAAATGGATGGGCAATCACAACAAGAATCACAAGAGCAAGCAGTCACTCACCCCCTTACAGAAAAACAAATCAAAGAAAATGAAATTTATACTGCTTATCAAGCACTTTTGAACGATCCACAACGGTGTTTTAACGCCGATGAATGGCAAAAATTTATTAGTTCATTTTACGATTACCCAATGGCAATCATTGATTCGGTAAAATGGCGTCTATTAGAAATAAGTTATGAAGCAAGCAATGTATCAAACGCTTGTATCAAACTGTTAGCGGATAATTTGCGTTGGCGCCAACAACTGAAAATACAATCTCCCAATCAATCTGAAAGGTATGATATCTTTTTAAATCATATTGAGAGTGAAGATTTATTTGACTATACCCTGTTACCCCCCACAAACAGAGCTCTGCAAGATGCAACGATAAATTATATCGATTATACCAAATGGTTATTTTACGAACGTAGAAGTAGTGATCTTTATGACTTTTTATCACAAGATACCGTCATCTATTTACCCAATGATAAAAGCTTAATGCTTCAATTTGCTAATTGGCACTGCGTTGCAAGAATACCTAATCAAACCTTATTAGATTATGCGTTGAAATGCATCACTCAAGATGATCAAGATGAACATATCAATATCGAATGGAAATATATTGCAGCAATTCAATATACTATGCTTGATAAAAAACATGAGTCTTTACAGGCTTGGCTTGATCTTTATAACTCAGGTCATTATCAAGAAAAAGCAGCCAGTTGGATAGCGGGCTGGTGCTCACATTATGCTAGTGATTATTTTCCATTGTTAATTATCGCATTGAATAACTCTTATTGTATCGCTGCAGAAACATCAGAAACTTACCTTTACGCAGTTCCTCAGTTAACAGCAACAACGGTTGCACGACTAGCACAAATTGATCCTGATGAGTATTCCCCTGAAATTGCAAGTTTTATCAAATGGTCGTTAAATGTGAGTTGGAATTATCGTCAAATTCTTGCACTGTTGTTACTTGATGACGGTACTAATCGTTTATATCGCTTATATCGTCATGCCATTATGTTACGACATGGTAATCAAACTTTATTACAACAAATTATTGATGAACAGAGTAAAGATGACTTTGAGTATTTTATTCTACAAAATTTACAACGCCAAGCTCGGCAACATTTAACATGGCTTGAACAAATTCCACCCGTCAAAGAATTTAAAGCTTGGTTGTATGATAGTGATGAAAATACGCCCATTCCAGATAAATTTGATCCTAACTTGAATGGGTACGAACAATACTATGGTCGTTTATGGTTGGATAGATTCGATGCCATTCCGGAGCGTGCCAAAAAACATCTTGATAATTTTTCGCGTTATGCAAATATAGAGATGTTTGACTGGTTTATTTTCTTAGAATCTGAACACTATTACCAGTTTCCAACTCCACCTGATTCATCGTGTGATAAAAACGTTTATTGGGAGTGGTATCGTCAATTTATTTTGACGATGGCTATAATTAATCAACCCTACGAAACAGCAAAATATCTTCGAAAAGAAAATAATACGTTTAAATTAACCGATGATGATCAAATGCTTCCAGTGATTAATATTTTCAAATATGGAAACTGGCAAAATAAAACTGAGCTCTATAATTTAATGGATAATAATAGTGGGTTAATCAATAGTATTTTAATCAATTACCCAGATTCAATCGAATCTGATATAGACTATCCTGAAAAAATTGATTTAAAAGATATCGAAAATAAAATCGAACAATTGTGGCAAACCAAATTTGCCAATCAAAACCCTTATTATTTAATGATATTAAATGCCATTTTGTTATATAAACCTGAACAAAATCTGAAATTACAACAAACGTTAAATAAAATTGCAGGTGATAATGGTGATTTACAAAAAATCGCAAATTCGCTCGAAAAACAGTGGTTATTTCCATCTTCAGTAAATAAAGATAAATATCAACATAATGATCTAACGGCTAGAATAATATATCTTAAAGAATGTTTAGCCAACTACTGTGGTCTAATTGAAGAAGATGATATCGAGATGTTAGAAGGGCTAA
Source organism: Gilliamella sp. CG25 (assembly GCF_046635705.1). Lineage (NCBI taxonomy): Bacteria > Pseudomonadati > Pseudomonadota > Gammaproteobacteria > Orbales > Orbaceae > Gilliamella > Gilliamella sp. CG25. The sequence goes on from NZ_JBIDFJ010000003.1 coordinate 169,360, forward strand.
AAAATCATTCAGACAATAATATGATATTACGCTTATGTGCCGCCTTACTTTTAGCTAGAAATCGTGAAAATCAAAAACAAGTTGATGCATTATCTCTACCTGAAAATAAATGGTGGCAATTTTGGCGTTTAAATGGACGAACAAATCGTAAAGGATTTTGTAAACAAATTTTTTATAGTCTGTTAATTATTGGTTTTTCTACCTTATTTCTTGATAGATATTTGTCCGAAGCATCAATATATAACGAAGTTTCAAAATTTGCTTATATGATTTCGGGAATAAATATTATTTTCGCATTAAAACGACGTGCAAATGATAATTATTTAGGTGAACCAAGTTACTTCATTATTTATACCCTATTTTTACTGATATTATTACCTTTCTGGAAACCTAGTTATAAAAAAAATAACCGATATGGACCGCCTGTGAAGGAATAGATAAACTAGTGTATAAACTTCCCCTTTTATATCAATAATAAAAGGGGAGAAGTTTATAAATACTACTTTGAATAATTATCTATCAAGATCTTTAAGTTCAGACTCAATATCACAACGAAACTCATTAATTTCATCTGGATTTTGACGATTTAATACATCAAGAAATGCTTCAAGATAAGATCCAATTAAATGACGTTCATCACCAAGTGATTGCGCCCATGCACGTTCCAATCTAGCTAATAATGTACGATTTTGCATTTGATCTCGGGGATGAATTTTCAGTGATTTTAAACGTTCATGACTTTCCTGTTTTTGTTGTTCTGTTAACCCTATCGGGCTATGATCGATTACCTTGCCGTGTTGCTTACCCGTTTCAAGTACCACAACATCGACCTCTAATAATCCATTTAAATCATAACTGAAACGAATATCAATCCCTTGTATTTTTTCCATAGGCGTTAAAGGAACTTCAAACTCATCAATTAACACATTGTTTTCAACACGTGGATTTTCGCCTTGATAAACGGCTATAGAAATCAATTTTTGTTGTGGACGACTAGTATAAAAAGTCTTCACTTTGGAAGTTGGTACAATTGTATTGCGTTCAATAATGGGGGAAAATAAGCCATGAACATTATCCGACGCACTTTCAATACCTAATGTGTAAGGACAAACATCGGTCAAAATAACTTCTTCCACATCTTTATTACGCAATCGACAAGCTGCTTGTACTGCAGCACCTTGTGCCACAATAGTGGTCGGATTAATATGGCGATAAGGTAATTTGCCAAATAATTTGGTAACCAGTTCACGCACAACGCCCAATTGAGACGAACCACCCACTAACACAATATGTTCTAGTTGATTCGGCTTCAACCGAGCGTCACTTAACGCTTGCTCGATCGGTGCTCGAAGGCGATTTAATAATGGCAACCAAATCATTTTAGCTCGATTTTCGTTAAGCTCAAATTGCCACTCTTTATCTTGCCAAAACCAAGTTAAGTGTTGCATCTGTTCGCCGTTTAACTTGCATTTTAACTGTTCAGCTAAATCAAGTAATCTGGCATAATCATCGGCTGAAACATCTTGCTGTTTAATATTCCATTCACTTAAGCAAGCTTTAACAATATCATGAGTAAAATCTTCTCCACCTAAATAATTATCGCCCGCCGAAGCATGGACTTCGATTATTGGCATAGAGTATTCAAGTACGGTGACATCAAATGTTCCCCCACCCAAATCAAAAACTAATGTATTACCGGATTGTTCATCATGCAAGCCATATGCCATGGACGCTGCAGTTGGTTCATTAATTAAACGTACCGCGTTTAATCCAGCAAGTTCAGCTGCAAAACGGGTTTGTTTGCGCTGCTCATCATTAAAATAAGCAGGGACAGAAATCACCACATCATGAATGTTTTGTTTTAGAAAAGCTTTAGCATCAGCTTTTAAAGATTTTAGGACAATTGCAGAAAGTTCTGTTGGCGTAAACTTCTTATCGCCTAATTCAAAAACTTTATTCGATCCTAAAAAACGCTTAAATGCTGATGCACTTTGATTGGGATGAGTTGTTAATCGTGATAACGCTGCTCGACCAACTAAAATGGATCCATCTTCATCAATACTTATTGCTGATGGTGTTACCACTTCTCCAATTGCGTTGGGAATCAGCGTCGGTTTACTATCTTGCCAAACACAAATTAAGCTGTTTGTTGTACCTAAATCAATACCTATTGGGGGATGCATAAATCGTCTATTCTCTTATGTACTTAAATATTATTAGTTATTAGTTATTAAAAAAATTTTAAACGCAGTATTATATACTGTATTACTATTTTAATGACAATTTTATTTGATTAAAATAATCAGTATACTTTATTGTATAAAATTGAAGTTTAGTAATATGATTTTTATCGTAATAATTAATTATTTTATTTCACCTCAGTAATTTGACTGACTAAAATCCCTTCTTTTAACTTTGTTGTGATACATTCACCCACTTTCACTTGTTGACTATTACAAATCACATCATCATGTTGGTTAGTGGTAATTGAATAACCCCGCTCTAACGTTGCCAGCGGACTTAAGTTATTAAGTTGTGATGTTTGTAAAACAAATTGATGTTGCGACATTGCTAATTTTTGTTTAATCATATTAATCAGTTGCTGTTGCTTTTGATATAATGTCTGACCATAAAACGTGATGTGATATTCTGGCGAAACACCCAATAACTTTCTATCTAATCGATTATATTGATTAGTAAGTTTAAGCAAATATTGTTGAATATTTTCATATAACGCATGTCGATAAGTAATGAGTCGATTTAATTGTTGAGATAGCTTTGCTTGGGGATGTTCCGCTTGAAGTCGATGAAACCATGTATTCAATATTTCGCGTTGTCTTGTTAAGTAATAATCCATCGCCATCGATAAATGTTGTTCTTGTATCAAAATTCGCCGAATCTGTTCTTTATTGTCATGACTAACAAGCTCTGCGGCAGCGGAAGGCGTCGCTGCTCTCACATCAGCAACAAAATCAGCTATTGTGAAGTCAATTTCATGTCCAACTGCACTTACAATAGGTAGTTGACTAGCAAATATCGCTCTTGCAACCACTTCTTCATTGAATGACCAAAGATCTTCAAGCGATCCACCTCCTCGCCCGACAATCAACACATCACACTCTTGACGTGCATTTGCTATTTGGATCATCTTGGCAATTTGACCAGCAGCTTCTGTACCTTGAACTTGGGTCGGATAAATAATTACCTGTAAACTGGGATCTCGGCGTTTTAAAATCTGACAAATATCATGTAATGCTGCTCCAGTAGCTGAGGTGATGATACCGACAGTACGAATATTTTCCGGTAAACTTTTTTTATAGATAGGATCAAATAGCCCTTCATCAGATAGTTTTTGTTTTAATTGCTCAAATTTTTGTTGCAGTAATCCTGCACCAGCCGGTTGCATTTTATCAATGACTAATTGATATTCTCCACGTGCTTCGTACAATGTCACCATCGCTCGAACTAAAACTTGTTGTCCATTTTGCGGTGTAAATCCTATTCGAAAATTACTATTTCGAAACATCGCACAACGCACTTGGGCAGCATCATCTTTAAGCGTAAAATACCAATGCCCTGAAGATGGACGAGAAAAATTCGAAATTTCGCCAACTAACCAAATTTGACCAATCGCATCAGAAAGTAGATCTTTGACCATTTGATTAAGATCTTTTACCGATAAAATCGAATTATTCAACATGTACTCATCCTTCTTAATGACACTAAAATTTATGTTAAATCGAATTCTGCCCAAATTGGCGCATGATCAGACGGTTTGTCCATGGCTCGAATATCATAATCAATGCCAGTTTGTTGACAATAGGATAACAATTTTTGACTAGCTAAAATTAAATCGATGCGCAGTCCAGTAAAGGTATCAAAACCTTTAGATCGATAATCAAACCATGAATAGTCTTGTTCAGTTGGATGTGCATGACGGTAAGTATCGATAAAGCCTAGTGACATTAAATTATCCATCCATTCCCGCTCTTCGGGTAAAAATGAACATTTACCAGTTCGTAACCAACGTTTACGACTATCATCAGAAATACCAATATCTAAATCGGTTGGGCAAATATTCATATCTCCCATTATCAAGGATAACTGATTACTCAATTGATGTTGCCGTAAATAATCAATCAAATCATGATAAAACTTACGTTTGGCAGGATATTTAACTTCATGATGCATACTTTCACCCTGCGGAAAATAGCCATTTATCACGGTTAAATTTCCTTGGTTGGTCGGTAACTCTGCCATAATTAAACGGCACTGAGCATCATCACTATCGGTTGGAAAGCCACACTGCACTGATATTAGTTTTTGTTTGGTTAATAACGCAACACCATAATGTCCTTTTTGACCATGATAATGTAAGTGATAACCAAATTGCGCTAACTCTTCGACAGGAAATTGATCATTATGAACTTTGGTTTCTTGTAAACCAATTATGTCGGGCTGATGTTTATCGATAATTGCGGCTAACTGATGAATGCGTGCACGCAGACTATTAATATTAAATGAGATAACTTTCATGATAAATTTATTATATTCGATTTGATGTTTAGATTTAACCATGCTATCAAAAATACGATATACTGTTAAGCTATTACAGTAAAAGCTACCATTTGTGATAAAGGAATCACCGAATATGTCCACGGAATTACTTGAACTACGCAATAAAATTGATGAGGTCGATAAATCAATTTTATCACTCATTACTCAGCGATTAGCCTTAGTCGCCGAAGTTGGTGAAGTAAAAAGCAAATATGGTATTCCAATTTATGATCCTAAGCGTGAAGCTGAGATGTTAGCGAAAAGACGGCAAGAAGCAGAAAATTTAGGTATTTCTCCAGCGCTAATCGAAGATATATTACGACGACTAATGCGAGAGTCTTATATTAGTGAAAACGACAAAGGTTTTAAAAAAGTTTACACAGGTAAAGGATCAATTGTCATTATCGGTGGTAATGGTCAAATGGGGCGGTTGTTTGCACAATTATTCACCCTATCTGGCTATGAAGTTAAAACATTAGGTTCCAAAACTATGAACCAAGCCTCGCAGGTAGTTGCCGATGCCGCTGCAGTCATTGTGACCGTACCAATTAATAAAACCTGTGAAATCATTCGACAATTACCGACTCTACCTAAAAATTGTATACTAACCGATTTCACTTCTATCAAAGTAAAACCGCTTCAAGCCATGTTAGAAAAACATCCTGGCCCTGTCGTTGGCTTACACCCTATGTTTGGTCCTGATGTACCTAATTTAGCAAAACAAATTATAGTGTATTGTGAAGGACGAGAGCCTGAAAAATACCAATGGCTTATTGATCAAATGCGCATTTGGGGTGCAAATTTATGTGCTATCAGTGCCAAAGAGCATGACAAATGCATGTCATTTATTCAAGCATTACGCCATTTCACCTCTTTTTCTTATGGTGTTAATTTACAGCAAGAACATGTTGATTTAGAAAAACTAATTGCCCTTTCTTCTCCTATATATCGCCTTGAACTGATGATGGTTGGCAGATTATTTGCTCAAGATCCTGAACTTTATGCCGATATCATTATGGCATCAGATGATAATATCGAATTAATTAAACGCTATTATCAGCGCTTTGGACAGATGGTTGAATTGATTGAGCAACGCGATAAGGCAAAATTTGTTGAGAATTTTAATGAAGTCACCAAATGGTTTGGTAGCTATGCACAACGTTTTATCAAAGAAAGCCAAGTTTTATTAAAATTCGCTAATGATAATAGAGAATAATTTTATTATGCATAAATATAACATCCGACATCATTAATTATAATTAGCACAAAAATCTTATGTAATTATTTATCAATAAAATTATTATTAGAAATAAAATTTAGTATGAGGAAATAAAATGTCTAATCGAAAATATTTTGGTACTGATGGGATACGAGGTAAAGTTGGACAATATCCTATCACTCCCGATTTTGCTCTTAAATTAGGTTGGGCAGCTGGACGCATATTAGCTAAAGATGGTGTGAAAAAAGTCTTAATCGGAAAAGATACGCGTATATCAGGCTATATGCTTGAATCAGCACTTGAAGCTGGTTTTGCGTCTGCCGGTGTTGCTACTGCCTTTACCGGACCAATGCCAACGCCTGCTATCGCTTATTTAACTCGTACTTTTCGAGCTGATGCCGGTATTGTCATTTCTGCTTCACATAATCCTTTTTACGATAATGGTATTAAATTTTTTTCTACCGAAGGAAAAAAACTTGCTGATTCGATTGAATTAGAAATTGAAGCAGAATTAGAAAAAGATATAGATTGTGTCGAATCCAAACAATTAGGACGTGCTAGCCGTATTACTGATGCAGCAGGCCGTTATATCGAATTTTGTAAAAGCACCTTTGATCATGAGCTAAGTCTATCGGGTCTGAAAATTGTAGTCGATTGTGCGAATGGCGCAACCTATCATATTGCGCCAAAAGTATTGCGTGAGCTCGGCGCAAAAGTCATCAAAATTGGCTGTGAACCTGACGGCGTTAATATTAATGAAAATTGTGGTGCTACTGATGTTAGAGCATTGTCAAAACGAGTTATTGATGAACAAGCAGATTTAGGTTTTGCATTAGACGGTGACGGTGATCGCATTATAATGGTTGACCATGAAGGTCGAAAAATTGATGGCGATCAGATTATTTATATCATTGCTCGCGAAGCACTTAGACAAGGTCAACTAAAAGGTGGCGTTGTCGGTACATTAATGAGTAATATGGGACTGGAAATAGCACTTAAAAACCTTGGCATACCTTTTGCTCGTGCTAAAGTTGGTGACCGTTATGTTCTTGAAAAGCTTATTGAGAAGAAATGGCGTTTAGGGGCTGAAAACTCAGGTCATGTTTTGCTATTAGATAAAACAACAACAGGCGATGGTATTATTGCCGGTCTACAAGTTTTAAGTGCTATGGTTCGCAACGATATGTCTTTATCAGATTTATGTAGTGGCATGATAATGTTACCTCAAGTATTAATTAATGTTCACTATACCGAAAAAAGTGATCCATTAAAAAATTCAGCAGTAAAACTAGCAATAGAGCAAGTTGAAAAAGAACTTGATGGTAACGGGCGGGTATTAATTCGCAAATCTGGAACAGAACCTCTCATTAGAGTAATGGTTGAAGGCAGTGAAGAAGCCGAAGTACAAAAATTGGCAGAACGTATTGCACTAGCTGTTAAAGCTTAAAAATAATATTTTTTATATGTAATAATAAGTTTTTAATAAGTCAATACGTTTAATGAGTTTATTAAGCAAGCTCTGTTTATTTACAATTTTTTAGTAAAAAGTGTTGAATTTATTTATTTTGTTAATAATTTGTTGACTTTATATAGGTAATTGGGTTTAAAATACTAGCTTAGGGTTATTACAGCGATTGTCTATACCTTTTAATATAGATAAAACATTGTAATATTTTTTATTTTTAGGAATAAGTAAGAAGGTTATATGGCAGTTTCCTCTCCGGCTTCGCCACAGGCTTATATCAAGCACCATCTTGAAAACTTACAAGTAGGTTCAGGTTTTTGGACCTTTAATCTTGATTCATTGTTTTTTTCAATTTTTCTTGGTGTTATTTTCTTGTGGATTTTTCATCGTGTTGCCAAAAAAGCAACAAGTGGGGTACCAGGTAAATTACAATGTGCTGTCGAGATGATCTTTGAATTTGTTAATAATACTGTCAAAGACATGTTCACTGGTCAAAACAAGCTCATTGCACCGTTAGCATTAACGGTATTTATTTGGGTCTTTTTTATGAATCTCATGGATCTTATCCCGGTTGATTTCCTCCCTTACGCAGGACAATATTTAGGTTTATCTCATTTGAGAGTAGTGCCAACAGCAGATGTCAGCATTACTATGTCAATGGCTTTAGGCGTCTTTATTTTAATTATTTTCTATTCTATCAAGTACAAAGGAATTTCAGGGTTTATCAAAGATTACACCCTTCATCCTTTTAATCACTGGGCTTTTGCACCAATCAATTTAGTACTTGAACTTGTCGGCCTATTAGCTAAACCACTATCTTTAGGTCTACGACTTTTCGGTAATATGTATGCAGGTGAACTTATTTTCATCTTAATTGCGGCATTAATACCTTGGTGGTCACAATGGGTATTATCTTTACCGTGGGCCATTTTCCATATTTTAATTATTACGTTACAAGCTTTTATTTTTATGGTGTTGACGATTGTTTATTTAGCAATGGCATCGACAACGGAAGAACATTAATTTCAATATTTTTTATATTAAACTGGAGTATATAATGGAAATTTTATATGTAGCCGCAGGCATAATGATGGGATTAGCTGCTGTAGGAGGCGCAATTGGTATCGGTATACTAGGTGGTAAATTCTTAGAAGGTGCAGCACGTCAACCGGAATTAATCCCTATGTTACGAACTCAATTTTTCATTGTTATGGGGCTAGTGGATGCGATCCCAATGATTTGTGTGGGTATTGCGCTTTATATCATCTTTGCTGTTGCCGGCTAATAAAAATCTAAGAGGAATCGTCTCATGAATATGAACGCAACTCTCCTCGGCCAAGCAATTACATTTGTATTGTTTGTTTGGTTCTGTATGAAGTTTGTTTGGCCTCCTGTTATCGCTGCGATTGAAAAACGTCAAAAAGAGATAGCTGATGGACTTGCTTCAGCAGAAACAGCAAAAAAAGATTTGGAACTAGCCAAAGCAAATACATCTGACTTAATGCAACAGGCTAAGGTTGAGGCTAATGCAATTATAGAGCAAGCCAATAAACGCAAAGCAATTATTCTTGAAGAAGCACAACAAGAAGCAATTCGAGAAAAAGAACGAATTGTTGCGCAAGGATTTGCTGAAGTAGAGGCTGAACGTAAACGAGCTAAAGAAGAGCTTAAACAACAAGTCGCTACACTTGCTATTGCTGGTGCAGAAAAAATTATTGAACGCTCTGTTAATGAAGCCGCAAATAGCGACATCATTGATAAACTCGTAGCTGAATTATAAGGAGACTAGAGCAATGGCAGACTTAATTACAATTGCTCGCCCTTATGCTAAAGCTGGTTTCGAGTTTGCGGTAGAAAAAAACAATATCGAATCATGGCATAAAATGCTAATGGTAACATCTCAAGTTAGTCAAAACGAACAAATACGTAGTATTTTGACATCTGACATGAAAGCCGATTCGGTTGCAAACTTACTCATCAATATCTGTCAAGATGTATTAGATGAGTTTAGTACTAATTTTATTAAGATTATGTCTGAAAACAAACGGTTATCACTTCTTCCCGAAGTGCTTACACTGTTTGAACAATATTGTTTAGAGAGAGAAGCGCAAGCTGATGTCGATGTCATTTCGGCACAAGCACTGTCTAACGAACAACTTGATAAGATTTCTATCGCTGTTGAAAAACGTTTATCACGAAAAGTAAAACTAAAATGTCATATTGATCCATCGCTCATTTCTGGTTTTATTATTCGTACGGGCGATATGGTTATTGATAGTAGTATCAGAGGGCGTTTAACAAGATTAAATGACGCTCTACAGTCTTAAGGGGACTGATAATGCAGCTAAATTCAACTGAAATAAGTGAACTAATTAAAGAGCGTATCGCTCAGTTCAATATTGTGAGTAACGCTCACAATGAAGGAACGATCATATCGGTAAGTGATGGTATCCTTCGAATCCACGGATTAACCGATGTCATGCAAGGTGAAATGATTTCACTACCCGGAAATCGTTACGCAATGGCGTTAAACCTTGAAAGAGATTCTGTCGGTGCAGTCGTTATGGGACCATACGAAGATCTATCCGAAGGGATGAAAGTACAATGTACTGGTCGTATTTTAGAAGTACCTGTCGGCGATGGTCTATTAGGTCGGGTTATTAATACCCTTGGTGAACCAATCGACGGTAAAGGTTCAATTCAAAATGATGGGTTTTCTCCTGTTGAAGTCGTCGCACCTGGTGTTATCGACCGTCAATCGGTTGACCAAGCATTACAAACCGGTTATAAAGCCGTTGACTCAATGATTCCTATCGGACGTGGTCAACGTGAACTTATCATCGGAGACCGACAAACCGGTAAAACCGCATTAGCAATCGACGCAATTATTAACCAACGCAACTCAGGTGTTAAATGTATCTATGTTGCCATTGGTCAAAAACAATCAACCATTGCCAATGTTGTACGTAAACTTGAAGAACATGGTGCACTAAAAAATACCATTGTTGTTGTTGCATCCGCTTCTGAATCAGCGGCATTACAATACTTAGCGCCGTACGCAGGTTGTGCAATGGGCGAGTACTTCCGTGATCGTGGTCAAGATGCATTAATTGTTTATGATGATTTATCTAAACAAGCGGTTGCTTACCGTCAAATTTCATTGTTACTTCGTCGTCCACCTGGACGTGAAGCTTATCCGGGTGATGTATTCTATTTACATTCTCGCTTACTTGAACGTGCAGCACGTGTTAACGAAGCGTATGTTGAAGAGTTCACCAAAGGTGAAGTGAAAGGTAAAACAGGTTCATTAACGGCTTTACCGATTATTGAAACCCAAGCTGGTGACGTTTCAGCGTTCGTACCAACTAACGTAATTTCAATTACTGATGGTCAGATATTCTTAGAAACCAGCTTGTTTAACTCTGGTATCCGTCCTGCGGTTAACCCGGGTATTTCGGTTTCTCGTGTAGGTGGTGCTGCACAAACTAAGATAATGAAAAAATTATCTGGTGGTATTCGTACAGCCCTTGCACAATATCGTGAATTAGCGGCGTTTTCTCAGTTTGCATCTGATTTAGATGAAGCAACAAGAAACCAATTAAGTCATGGTGAAAAAGTAACTGAATTATTGAAACAAAAGCAATACTCACCAATGACAGTTGCTGAACAATCAATTGTTCTTTATGCAGCAGAGCGTGGTTATCTTGAAGATGTTGAACTCGCTAAGGTTTTACCATTTGAAGCAGCACTACTAGCTTATGCGCATAGTCAATATGCCGATTTTGTTAAACAGATTGACGAGACAGGCAATTACAATGATGAGATTGAAAGTAAGTTAAAAGCAATGCTTGATAGCTTTAAATCAACTCAAACTTGGTAAGGGTGAGGTAACAAATGGCTAATGCAAAAGAGATCAGAACGAAAATTGCCAGTATCCAAAGTACGCAAAAGATCACAAAAGCAATGGAAATGGTTGCCAATTCCAAAATGCGTAAAACGCAAGATAGAATGGCATCTTCTCGTCCATATGCAGAAATGATTCGTGAAGTAATTGGACATTTAGCGTTAGCTCAAATAGGTGCCAAACATCCTTATTTAGAAGAAAGGGATGTAAAACGAGTTGGTTATCTTATTATTTCAACCGATCGTGGTTTATGTGGTGGTTTAAATATCAATCTTTTTAAAACTGTCGTTGCTGATATGTCAGCATGGCAGGAAAAAGGTGTAGAAGCAGATGTCGCATTAATTGGTTCACGAGGGGTTTCGTTTTTCTCATCAGTAAAAACAAATATTTTAACCCAAGTGACTAATTTAGGTGATGAACCAGAATTATCTGATTTGATAGGTCCAGTAAAAACGATGCTTGAGTCGTATGACAATGGGAAAATTGATAGATTATATATCGCAACGAATAGATTTATTAACACCATGTCGCAAAAACCGACTATTCAGCAATTATTACCATTACCGCATTCAGAAGATAAAAAACTCACTGCTTCAACATGGGATTATATTTATGAGCCTGATGCTAAATCGCTTTTAGATGTGATTTTACGTCGTTATATTGAATCACAGGTTTATCAAGCTGTGGTAGAAAATCTAGCGAGTGAACAAGCAGCAAGAATGGTGGCCATGAAAGCAGCAACCGATAATGGTGCAAATTTAATCAATGAATTACAGATTGTGTATAACAAAGCACGTCAAGGTGCGATTACCAATGAATTGATTGATATTGTATCGGGCGCAGCTGCTGTTTCAGGTTAATGCTAAATATATTGGCTTATAGTTAAGAAAAAGACGTAGAGGAATAAAAATGGCTACTGGAAAGATTGTCCAGATCATCGGTGCGGTGGTTGATGTCGAATTCCCAGAAGATGCAGTACCAAAGGTATATGATGCATTAGAAGTGGAAACTGGCGCCGAAAAATTAGTTCTGGAAGTTCAGCAACAATTAGGTGGTGGCGTTGTTTGTTGTATCGCAATGGGATCATCTGATGGTTTAAGACGTGGACTTAAAGTCGTCAACACAGGGCACGGCATTGAAGTACCGGTAGGTACTAAAACACTAGGTCGTATTATGAACGTACTTGGTGATCCTGTTGATAAAGCAGGTCCAATTGGCGAAGAAGAGCGCTGGGCTATTCACCGTGCAGCGCCAACCTATGAAGAACTGGCTAACTCAACTGAGTTACTTGAAACCGGTATTAAAGTTATCGACTTAATTTGTCCATTTGCAAAAGGGGGCAAAGTCGGTCTTTTCGGTGGTGCAGGTGTAGGTAAAACCGTTAACATGATGGAGTTAATCCGTAACATCGCTATCGAACATTCTGGATACTCTGTATTTACAGGTGTTGGTGAGCGTACTCGTGAGGGTAATGACTTTTATCATGAAATGAAAGAATCAAACGTACTTGATAAAGTATCGCTTGTTTATGGTCAGATGAATGAGCCACCTGGAAACCGTTTGCGCGTAGCGTTGACAGGATTAACAATGGCTGAAAAATTCCGTGATGAAGGTAAAGACGTACTCTTATTTATCGATAATATTTATCGTTATACCTTAGCCGGAACAGAAGTATCGGCACTATTGGGTCGTATGCCATCAGCAGTAGGTTATCAACCAACATTAGCCGAAGAAATGGGTATACTTCAAGAACGTATTACATCGACTAAAACTGGTTCAATTACATCAATTCAAGCAGTATACGTACCAGCCGATGACTTGACAGACCCATCACCAGCAACAACCTTTGCTCACTTAGATGCAACAATCGTATTAAGTCGTCAAATCGCTTCATTAGGTATCTATCCTGCGGTTGATCCACTTGATTCAACCAGTCGTCAATTAGATCCATTGGTTGTTGGTCAAGAACACTATGATTGTGCACGAGGCGTGCAATCAATTTTACAACGCTATCAAGAATTAAAAGATATTATCGCTATTCTTGGTATGGATGAGTTATCAGAGGACGATAAATTGACCGTGGCTCGTGCACGTAAAATTCAACGCTTCTTATCTCAACCATTCTTCGTTGCCGAAGTGTTCACTGGTTCACCGGGTAAATATGTGCCATTAAAAGATACAATCAGTGCTTTTAAAGGTATCATGAACGGTGATTATGATCACATTCCTGAACAAGCATTCTATATGGTTGGTTCAATCGATGAAGCGATTGAAAAAGCGAAATCTCTGTAAGAGATTCATTGAACGGAGATAGTATTATGGCACTAACTTCCTATCAATTAGAAGTTGTTAGTGCTGAATCTCACCTATTTTCGGGTGATGTTCAGCGAATCAGAGTCACAGGTATTGAAGGTGAACTCGGTATTTACCCGGGTCATACGCCACTGCTTACTACCATTAAACCAGGTATGGTGGGTATTGTAAAACCCAATGGTGAAGAAGAATTTATCTACCTATCGGGTGGTATATTAGAAGTTCAACCTAATATAGTAACAATCTTAGCTGATACGGCTATTCGAGGCGAAGATTTAGATGAAGCCAGAGCACAAGAAGCAGTCAGACGTGCCCAAGAACATATTAATCACCCAAGTGATGATATGTCATTTGCACAAGCCTCTGCTGAATTGTCAAAAGCTTTAGCTAAAATGCGTGTTATCGAATTAACACGCCGTATTGGACAATAGTTTCGTTATTAAAATCTAAAAGATTACAAAAATTAATTTTGTAATCTTTTCTGCTTTTCCAATAGTCCTGTTCAGTACCCCAATAACAACAAGTCTTCATATTCACACTGTGAAGTAAAACCGTTTATTACTTTTATAATTGAATTGAATAATTAATTCATCTTTTTTTATATTGTTAAATTTTTATGTCGTAAATAAAAAAAATTAAAAATGAGAATACTGCTAAGCAAACTGCAAAATTTACTTTGAGTAAGATAAATTATGAACGTTTTGTGTGTGTTTTTCTTTGATGATCCCCATTACGTTTAAAATTATACAGCCCCAAAATCTGTTTTCTATGAAGATAGGCTACTAGATTTATTACTCACTATCAGCGATAATTTTGAATAATCTTTTCGAATTTAAAGCGACTATGTTTACCATTTATCATTCAAATCAAGTCGATCTGCTCAAATCATTGGTGAGTGAATTGATGCAAAGACAACCATTAGAAAATGTGTTCATGCCCGATATGGTGATCGTACAAAGCCAAGGCATGGCGCAATGGTTGCAGATCGAGCTTGCAGATGCACTCGGTATTGTGGCAAACATTGCTTTTCCTTATCCAACTCAGTTTATCTGGCAAGTTTATCAAGCTTTATTACCCGATTCGCCTATTGAAAACAGTTTTAATCCTGAAGCCATGACTTGGCGTCTATTTTATTTGCTGCCTCAACTCATTGATAAGCAGGAATTTAGCGCACTCAAACATTATCTCAATATAGATAAAACAGAAAGAAAGTTATATCAACTGGCAACACGTATTGCTCGTTTATACGATCAGTACTTAGTTTATCGCCCTGACTGGCTAGCAAAATGGGAATCGAATAAAACCGTGGTCGAATTAAATCATCATCCCGATGAAATTTGGCAAGCTGAGCTGTGGAGACAATTAATAGCCATTAGTCAGCCGTATCACCGTGCAAATATCTACCAGCAAATGCTTGATATCCTACTGGATGACCATTTTGATAAAAAACGGTTAAATACGTTACCCGACCGTATTTTTATTTTTGGTATTACTTCCCTTCCACCCATTTATCTTTCGCTACTCTCAGCACTTGGAAAACATATCGATGTACATTTAATGTTTAACAATCCTTGCAAATGGTATTGGGGAGATATTGTCGAAAAACAGCTAACTGACATACAAAATACACCCGATAAAATCCCAAATCCACTCTTAACGTCATGGGGAAAACTAGGTCGGGATTGTCTGTTTTTATTACAAGAATTCCAAAACAAACAAGATATTGATGTGTTTGCTGATCACGATCGCACTTGTTTATTACATGCTATTCAGCAAGATATACTGGAGCTATATCCGTCAGATAAAACTGCACTTCACATTGACTCAAACGATAAATCAATTTCGTTTCATGCATGCCATAGCGAACAGCGTGAGGTCGAAGTACTCTATGACTATTTACTATCTGTCTTTGATGCTGATCCAACCATAGAGTTACGTGATTGCATTGTGATGGTTTCAGATATTGATAAATACATCCCTTATATTCGTGCCGTTTTTGGTAATGCTGAAGGTCAACGTTATCTACCTTTCACTATTTCCGATCAGAAAGCTCGAAATATTGATCCCATTGTGCAAGCATTTTTTGCGATTTTAAATTTTCCTCAAAGTCGATTTACGGCAGAAGAGTTATTTAATTTACTGGAGATCCCAGCAATTTCGGAAAAATTTTCGATCAATGAATCACAATTAACGCTTTTAAGGACATGGATCATTGAATCGGGTATTCGTTTTGGTCTTGAAAATGCCCATAGTTGGTTATTTGGACTTGAACGTTTGTTGCTTGGTTATACGATGAGCAGTGAGCAAGGAAGCTGGCAGCAAATACTCCCGTATGATGGTGCGACTGGTTTGGATGCTGAACTTATTGGTCAATTAGCTGAATTTATTAGTATAGTCCGTAAATGGTCAACATTGTTAAGTCAAGCCAAACCATTAGTTGAATGGCAAAGTTGTTGCCTTGAATTACTCAATGATTTTTTTATTAGTAATGAACAACGTGAATCTATTTTATTGATGATTCAAGACGAGTGGCAAAAGCTGATTGACAGTGGGCTGTTAGCAAATTTTGCGGATAACATATCGATGACTATTTTGCATGATGCGATGCAATCACGTTTAGAACAAAATCATTTAGCTCATCGCTTTTTAGTGGGCAAAATCAATTTTTGTACTATGATGCCAATGCGTTCGATTCCCTTTAAAGTGGTATGTTTATTAGGCATGAACGATGGTGATTATCCTAGAACATCGCTACCGCTTGATTTTGATTTGATTGCTCAGTACCCAAGACGAGGGGATCGAAGTCGTCGCACAGATGATCGGTATCTCTTTTTAGAAGCAATTTTATCTGCTCAAAAACAACTCTACATGAGTTATATTGGGCGAGAAATTAAAGATAATACTGAACGTTATCCGTCAGTATTAATTGATGAGTTATGGGATTATATCGTTCAATACTATAATGATACCAAAGATAGTTCAAACGGTTTCGATAATTTACGTGTCATCCATACGCGCACACCATTTAATCCTCAAAATTATTTAAATCCGCCTAAAAGCTATGCCAATGAATGGCTACCGGCAGCACAACAGCAAGGAGAAAGTCAATCCTTCATTAGTGATATTTCGGCGATGACGATTGATAACATTAGTCTTGATGAATTAAAACGATTCTATCAACACTCCATACGATTTTTTTTACAAAAACGATTCAATTTCTATATTAATTATCTTGATGATACTTTACCGGATGCTGAAAATTTTAATCTGGATAATTTTGAACGATACCAGCTTAATGTAAAAATTTTAAATCAATTGATTGATCACACTATCCAAGAATCAGATTTGTATTATCGATTAGCATTAACCGGCGAGTTACCAGACGGCGCCTTTGGTCAGATTATTTATGATGAACAAAATGAATCTATGCAATCGTTAGCAAATAAAATTTGCCAAGAACGCCTGATACAAACTGCCGAAGAGGTCAATTTAACCCTTTTTGCTAATGGACAACATTACATACTGCAAGGCTGGTTAACCCATGTTCAAGAGGATGGAATTTTAACATGGCGACCATCGAAACTTTCGATCCGTGATGGCATGACATTATGGATCGATCATCTTATTTATTGCATCTCCAATCCTGAAAACACGAATAGCTATAGTCGCATCTATGGTCGGGAAAAGAGTGAATGGCGTTTCGAATATTTAAACCCTGAGCAAGCACAAATTATTTTAACAACTTTAATCGAAGGCTATTTGCAAGGTATTAATCAACCGTTACTCTTCCCAATTCAAAGTGCATGGAATTGGTTAGTATCTGCGTATAATTCTAAAACAAATGAGATTGAAATCAGTCAAAAAGCTATCAATCAACTTAAAAACACCTGGCAAGGAGGGGGATTCAATTCAGCAGAATGTGATAATTATTATGCCCGATTATATCCTGAATTAACCAATCCACTTATTGAGCAGATTATTTATTCGGCTCGACAATTTTTATTACCCATTTTATTACATCAAGAAAAGGTAAAATAGGAGGCATTATGTTTATTGATACACATTGTCATTTTGATTTTCCGATTTTTACCGCAGATATCACTAATTCTATCGACAAAATACAGCAAGCAAAAATTGATGCGCTCATTGTGCCAGCTGTCTCTGCGAATCATTTTCATACAATATTACACCTTGCCGAACAATATAATGAAGTTTATGCAGCGCTTGGTTTACATCCCATTTATCAACACACAGAATCAGATTTAGAAAAATTATCCGATATTATTAATAAAAACCCCAAAAAATTAGTAGCAATGGGCGAAATTGGTCTGGATAAATACAATCTTACCGTTGATTGGCAACAACAACTATTTTATTTTCGTTCCCAGCTTACCTTGGCTAAAAAATATGATTTACCCGTTTTGATTCATTCACGTAAAACGCATGACATTATGTACCACGAACTTCATCAAGCAAATTTACCTTGTCGGGGTGTCATACATGGATTTTCGGGCAGTTATCAACAAGCGATGCAATTTGTGAAACTCGGTTATTATATTGGTGTCGGGGGAGTAATAAGTTACGCACGCGCTAATAAAACTCGCCAAACCATTGCCCAACTGCCTTTAGAAAGTCTTGTACTTGAAACCGACGCCCCCGATATGCCATTAAGTGGTCGACAAGGTCAAATCAATCGCCCAGAATATCTCATTGAAATATTTCATGTTTTAAGTCAGTTACGCAAAGAACCCCAACCAGAAATACTTCGTACAATCTTATCTAATACCTTAACGCTATTTAGTCGAATCAATCAAAAAGCATTGAAGCATTAATTATAAATAGCTTTATAATTATATGTGCATTATCACCGTCAAACATTAGCGATACAAGGCAGTTTTTTTTTGACTGGTTAAAATCGATTTTTAGACTTTGCAATTGTGTCTCTTACCCACTTAATTTCATTATGAATATTACACAATGCGTAATCGCTATCTATTACTTGCCAAGTATTGATAAGATAGACCAATCAAATCCAAACCGACAAGTATCACCAATTCACTGTAAAGAAAACTTAAATAAATTATGCTTTCTGGTTTATTTCATCGACGACAAAGTCGTTTCGAGGTAATATGAGATAAATTGTCTTCTATCATCTTATTGATAGCCTTAAAACTATCATCGCAACAATAATAGGTAATCACTATAATGAGCAATGATATTCAATTATCCCCTATGGTATATCGAATGTTGCCGTGGATTGCGGCAGTCGCATTTTTAATGCAATCACTCGATACATCAATTTTAAATACGGCACTCCCCTCGATTGCTAAAGATCTCCATGAATCCCCCTTAAATATGCAATCAGCGGTAATCTGTTATGCATTAACTTTAGCATTGTTTATTCCGATTAGTGGTTTATTATCCGATCGCTTTGGAACAAAAAATGTTTTTGTGACTGCCGTGTTTCTTTTTACAGCTGGATCGCTGTCTTGTGCCCTATCAAATACTCTTATTTTTATGGATATTTCAAGGGTTATACAAGGTATTGGCGGTTCAATGATGGTACCTGTTTCCAGATTAGTCTTAATTAAATCTTATCGACGTAATGAATTTTTATCAGCGCTAAATACCTCATCCATTTTAGGATTGGTAGGCCCTGTAATCGGCCCTGTTCTTGGCGGATATTTAGCTGAAATGATCAGTTGGCATTGGGTATTTTTAATCAATATCCCTGTTGGTATTGCCGGGATCATTATTGCTTGGAAATATATGCCAAACCTTAAAGGTGAACGCATCTATTTTGATTTTTGGGGCTTTGTTATTATTGCCATAACATTTATTAGTGCCACGTTAAGTTTGGAGCTGCTAAGTGAGGGACAAAGTAGTTATATTTCACTATTTTTGGCAATAATAAGTTTAATCTTTCTGTTTGGTTACCGATTCTACGCTCAAAAAGCAACTACCCCTCTATTCCCATTATCTTTATTTAGTATTCGCACTTTTAAAATCGGTATTATCGGTAATTTGATTAGTCGATTAGGTATTTCAGGCGTTCCTTTTTTAATTCCATTACTATTACAAGTTGGCTTTGGTTATTCAGCAATTGAAGCAGGAATGATATTAATTCCTATGGCGTTAGCTTCAATGGCAATTAAATCGTTTATTCCTACAATTTTAGCTAAATTAGGGTATCGAAACGTCTTGATTGGCAATACTATATTGGCTGGAACGTTCATTTTATTAATGTCACAATTAAGTTTATCCACCCCGATCATCCTGATGTGTCTATTACTTTTTTGCATTGGTTGTACCAATTCATTACAATTTACGGCAATGAACAGTATCACTTTAGCTGATTTACAAGGTGAAACAACCAGTAGTGGGAATAGTTTAATGGCGGTAAACCAACAACTTGCTATTAGCTTCGGTATCGCCTTAGGTGCTGTGCTTGTTAGGTTAGTCGGTGAGGAAACCGCTACCATTAAGTCTTTTCAAATTACTTTTATGATATTAGGAATTATCACAATACTTTCTAGCATTGTGTTTGCAGCTTTAAAAAAACAAGATGGGCAAAACTTAACCGCTCATCATCAAGAAACAAGGAGATAACAATATGTTTCAATACCAAATCATTCCGGTTACTGCTTTTCAGGAAAATTGTAGCATTATTTGGTGTGATGAAACAAAGGAAGCAGCCTTTATCGATCCAGGTGGTGAACCCGAATTACTGAAAAAAGCCGTGGAAAAACTGAGCGTGAATATTAAACAAATCCTATTAACGCATGGACATTTGGATCACGTTGGCGCGGCTGTAGAATTAGCAAAACATTATGATGTAAAAATCATCGGCTCAAATCAAGAAGATGAATTTTTATTTAGTGGATTACCTCAGCAATGTATTCAATTTGGTTTTCCTTATATTGAACCCTTTTTACCGGATTATTGGTTAAAAGAAGGGGATAAAATCAAAGTCGGCAATATTTCACTCGATGTACTTTATTGCCCAGGTCATACACCCGGTCATATCGTTTTTATTAATCATCCTGATAAAATCGCTTTTGTTGGTGATGTGTTATTTAACGGTAGTATAGGAAGAACGGATTTTCCGAGAGGCAATCACGCCGATTTGATTTCTTCAATTAAACATAAATTATTACCACTTGGTGATGATTTCATTTTTGTTCCCGGACATGGCCCTATGTCTAGCTTTGGTCATGAGCGTATCAATAATCCCTTTTTAGCTTAATCGAATATCTTTCATCACACTTATTGCAATATAGTGTGATGATATCCTCTGCTCACCAAAGAACATAACAAGTAAACTATTTAACCAAAAAATAGTTTACAACTTAAATTATTTCGTTATTATTGCTTATCAAGCTATCGGTCATGAGATTCAAAAAAGAGAGCATAATTATGAAACAACAAGTTATATCGTATTATCCAACATATATTTCAACACTATTTAACTTATCATCTTGGCAACGTAAACTGTCAGTAACAACCTGCGCGGCATTACTTTTAGGACTTGCAGCTAATATCAGTATTCCAACTTATCCCGTGCCCTTTACTTTGCAATCCTTAGTAGTACTACTTATCGGAGCTTGTTTAGGACGTAAATTAGGTACTATAACAATAATTCAATACCTATTTTTAGGCGCAATAGGTTTACCTTTATTTGCTAATGGTAGCGCTGGTTTTATAGCACTAACATCGCCTTCTGCTGGATACTTATATGGATATCTATTTAGTGCTTATTTAGCAGGTTTTGCAGCTGAAAAAGGTTATGATCGCCACTTTATTATCGGTTTAATTACTTTTGGTTGTGCACATCAATTAATCTTTGTATTTGGCGTTCTTTATTTAGCTGGTTATTTACATATTAGCCTCATTGAGGCAATAAAACTCGGATATCTCCCTTTTGCAGGAGTTGATGCACTTAAGTTTATCATAGCAACTTCAGTCATGTTCCTTTTATGGCGTTACCGTGCTAAAAATCACTGATTTAAAAAAAGGCGATATTATTTTCCAGTGTCTGAACGAGGTTAATGACTTTAATGATGCTGTCACCTGTTCTGGTGCAACACGTAACGTGGATGAGTTAACCAATAATATCAATCATGTAGGATTATATATTGGAAATAATATCGTTATTGAAGCAACGCCAAAATACGGGGTCATTAACCAAACACTGACGCATTTTATCAATGCAGCACAATTTAATATCATTGGTCGAATTGATAATTTAGGGTTGATTAAAAATGCCATTAAGCGAGCTAAATCATGTATTGGTCTACCTTATAACCCTAGCTTTCGTCCAAATACAGCTGGACTTTATTGCAGTGAACTCATTACCTACGCTTTTCGAAATGAACACAATGAAAGTTATTTTGCTTTATATCCGATGAATTTTAGAGATTTAACGACCCATCAAGTTTTACCTTATTGGATCGATTATTATCATTCGCTAAAAGAGAAGATCCCAGAACAACAGCTTGGATCTCATCCTCAACAACTCTTAAGGCAAACGGAATTATTCAAGACAATCCTAACACTTGAATAAAATAAAGGGAGGTTATTAAAACGAAAAAGCATTTAATACAATTTAACTATTGACATAGAGCCATTTAATCTATAATATGCGCGCTACATTTCGGTTCCTCCATAGTTCAGTCGGTAGAACGGCGGACTGTTAATCCGTATGTCACTGGTTCAAGTCCAGTTGGAGGAGCCAACTTACCGAATTATTAAAACCTGCTTATAGCAGGTTTTTTTATTTCCGACAATTACACTCCTTTTCAAATTTTAATATTGTGTTTAAAGTAAAATGGTTAATAATATTTTAAAAAAATTATTACCCATAATACTTTTGATAACACTTTAAATGTTTAAAATTTATCTATAATGTTATTGTTAAATTAATAAGAAAGGAAATTTTTATCCATGCATATCCATTTTATTCTTCATGAAGAGTTTGAAGCACCAGGTGCTTATGAACAATGGGCTAAGTTACATCTTCATACGGTTACCTATTCAAGAGTTTATCTGGGCGAGCCACTTCCTGAAAGGATAGATAATATTGATTTTCTTATTATTATGGGCGGTCCACAATCCCCTGCTACAACGAAACAAGAGTGTGCCCATTTTGATTCATTAGCAGAGCAAACCTTCATTTTATCAGCAATTAAAGCGAATAAAATCGTGATTGGCGTTTGTCTTGGATCCCAATTAATTGGCGAAGCACTTGGTGCACATTTCGAGCATAGTCCTGAAAAAGAGATCGGTAAATTCCCCATTACCTTAACGGAAGCAGGCAAAAAAAATCCGCTTTTTTCTCATTTCGGCGATACGCTAGCAGTAGGTCACTGGCACAATGATATGCCAGGTTTAACGCAAAATGCGCAAATTATTGCTTATAGTGAAGGCTGTCCTCGGCAAATTATTGCTTATAGCAAATTGGTTTATGGTTTCCAATGTCATATGGAGTTAACCCATGAGGTAGTTGAAAAGTTGATTGCCCATTCGCAAAATGACCTTAGTCAAGCGGCTAAATATCGTTTTGTTGATACAGAGGAAAAATTACGCCTACATGATTATAGTAAAATGAATTATAAACTCTTTGTTTTTTTGGATAAGCTAAGTCAATACTATCTGTCTGCTTCTACAAATTAAATTCTATTATCGTTCATGGTTGGTTGTTCGAAATTATGCAAAATATTAAAAGTAGACAACCCCGAAAAATGAAGTAAATTGAGGTTAAAATTAGATAAAGAGTATTTTATCTTAAAACGTAAAATTAACTGATGGAAAATCGTAAGTTTTTTAGAAGGTCTTTCTTTGCATAATGGTAAGATTGAGAAAGATATTGGTGGAGGGCTTTGTCAATTAGGCAATTTGATTTATTGATTATCCAATCATTAAATAGTTCTGAACTATTCAAATAATAGATTGTGAGATAAGCAATTTGACCGTATACTCTGTAAAATATAGCAATAACGAATATCTAATTTTTGAAAGGAGTATCTTCATGGCTTACACTCTTGCACCTCTACCTTATGCTTATGACGCATTAGAACCGTATATTGACTCGGAAACGATGCATCTTCATCATGACAAACATCATCAAACTTATGTCAATAATGCAAATGCGCTCTTAGAGACTTTACCGGCAGAACTTAAAGAATTATGTCCTGAAACTTTACTTAAAAATTTAGATAAAGTGCCAGCTGATAAACTAACAGGTATCAAAAACAATGTGGGTGGTCACGTTAATCACACCCTATTTTGGGAATTACTTAAAGTTGGTACCGAGCTTAAAGGTGAACTTAAAGCAGCTATTGAAAAAGATTTCGGTTCTGTAGACGCATTCAAAGAAAAATTTTCAAACGCAGCAGCCACTCGTTTTGGTTCTGGTTGGGCTTGGTTAGTGTTACAAAATGGTAAACTTGAAGTAGTTTCAACCGCAAACCAAGATTCTCCTGTCATGGGCGAAAAATTCTCAGGTGTTTCAGGTACGCCTATTTTAACATTAGATGTCTGGGAACACGCATATTACTTAAAATACCAAAATCGTCGTGTTGATTATATTGGTGCATTTTGGAATGTAATTAACTGGGATAAAGTTGCTGAGTTATACGCTCAAGCAAAAAAATAACTGTTTTTAGTATAGTTACTCAATTATCAATGACGCTTAATGCGTCATTTTTATTTATTGGTATTATTTACCAATCATCGTATCTGCAAATTGGCAATTGCTAAATTATACTTAAATCCGCTACAATGGGCGATTAATTGAAAATCGCAAAACCGAACTAAATAATACATGTTTGAAATTAATCCGATAAAATCCAAAATAGCCGAACTTACCGAGCGCACTGATGTGATTCGGGGGTATCTTTGACTATGATTTAAAAAAAGAGCGACTTGAAG
This sequence comes from Gilliamella sp. CG25, assembly GCF_046635705.1. Taxonomy (NCBI): domain Bacteria; kingdom Pseudomonadati; phylum Pseudomonadota; class Gammaproteobacteria; order Orbales; family Orbaceae; genus Gilliamella; species Gilliamella sp. CG25. Next base: position 193,747 of record NZ_JBIDFJ010000003.1, read on the forward strand.
AAGTTAATGCCGAATTAGAACAATCTGAAGTCTGGGCAGATCCCGAAAAAGCACAAGCGTTAGGCAAAGAGCGGGTAACGCTTGATGAAATCATCAATACAATAGATTCTTTAACTCAAGGCCTTGACGATGTTGAAGGTTTGCTTGAACTTGCCATTGAAGCCGACGACCAAGATACGTTTGATGAAGCAAATCTAGAGCTTGAACAGTTAGAAAAAAAACTGGCTGGGCTAGAGTTTCGTCGAATGTTTTCTGGCGATTACGATAGCGCAGATTGTTATTTAGATATTCAGTCAGGTTCTGGGGGGACTGAAGCACAAGATTGGGCTGAAATGTTACTGCGAATGTATTTACGCTGGGCAGAATCTAAAGGCTTTACAACAGAAGTCATGGAAGTATCTGATGGTGATGTTGCAGGAATTAAATCGGCGACCATTAAAGTATCAGGCGACTATGCTTACGGTTGGTTACGTACCGAAACAGGCGTCCACCGTTTAGTACGAAAAAGTCCTTTTGATTCGGGTAATCGCCGTCATACATCATTTGCTTCTGTTTTTGTCTATCCAGAAATTGATGATAATATTGATATCGATATCAATCCTGCCGATCTTCGTATTGATGTCTATCGGGCATCAGGTGCTGGTGGACAGCATGTCAATAAAACCGAATCTGCTGTTCGAATTACGCATATACCAACGGGAATTGTTACCCAGTGTCAAAATAATCGTTCTCAGCATAGTAATAAAGATCAAGCAATGAAACAGTTAAAAGCGAAACTGTATGAGCTTGAAATGCAGAAGAAAAATGCTGAAAAGCAACAGATGGAAGAGAACAAATCGGATATCGGTTGGGGTAGTCAAATCCGTTCTTATGTGCTTGATGATTCAAGAATCAAAGATTTGCGTACCGGCGTTGAAACACGCAACACTCAGGCCGTTTTAGACGGTGATTTAGATCAATTTATTGAAGAAAGCTTAAAAGCAGGTTTATAAACTGCTTGGTGATAAATAAAAGGTAAAATTATGTCAACACAGCAAGAGCAACAAAACCATATTGAAGAGTTAAATAACGAGCTAACTATACGTCGTGAAAAACTAGCAAATATTCGCGAGCAAGGCATTGCTTTCCCAAATGACTTTCGTCGTGATGCTATTTCAAGTGATCTTCATAAATTGTATGACGATAAAACCAACGAAGAATTAATTGAGAATAAAATTACTGTCACTGTTGCCGGTCGAATGATGATGCGCCGTATAATGGGTAAAGCTTCTTTTGTCTCTTTACAAGACGTTGCTGGGCAAATTCAACTTTATGTAACGCGTGATGATCTTCCCGAAAATTACTACAACGAGCAATTTAAAAAATGGGATTTAGGGGATATTGTCGGTGCTAAAGGTTATTTATTTAAAACTAAAACTGGCGAACTTTCTATTCACTGTGAAGAAATTCGCTTATTAACTAAAGCACTTCGTCCATTACCGGATAAATTCCATGGGCTTGCAGATCAAGAAATGCGTTATCGTCAACGCTACTTGGATCTCATCACAAATGAAGAATCGAGAAATACATTTATCGCTCGTTCAAAAGTGGTAACTGAAATTCGCAATTTCATGCTTGAAAATCACTTTATGGAAGTTGAAACACCGATGATGCAAGTTATTCCTGGTGGGGCGTCAGCGAAACCTTTTATTACGCATCATAATGCCCTTGATTTAGATATGTACTTACGTATCGCACCAGAACTTTACTTAAAACGTCTGGTTGTCGGTGGTTTTGAGCGTGTCTTTGAAATTAATCGTAACTTCCGTAATGAAGGGGTATCGCCAAGACATAATCCAGAATTTACCATGATGGAAATGTATATGGCGTATGCTGATTATAAAGATTTGATTGTGCTAACTGAAGCATTATTCCGCCGTCTGGCAATCGCTGTAACGGGTAATACCGTTGTTCAATATGGTGAACATACCTTCGATTTTGGTAAACCTTTTATTAAAATGACTATGCGTGAAGCTATATGCCATTATCGTCCAGAAACCAATAATGCTGATTTGGATGATTTTGATAAAGCATGTGCCATTGCTAGCGCAGTAGGTATCAAAATTGAAAAAGGTTGGGGACTTGGTCGAGTTGTGACTGAAATTTTTGAAGAGGTTGCTGAAGCCAATCTGATTCAACCGACATTTATTACCGAATATCCTGCTGAAGTATCACCACTGGCTCGTCGAAATGATGAAAATCCATTTGTTACAGACCGATTCGAGTTCTTTATTGGTGGGCGTGAAATTGGCAATGGCTTCTCAGAACTTAACGATGCGGAAGACCAAGCTCAACGTTTTGCTGATCAAGTGTCACAAAAAGATGCCGGTGATGATGAAGCAATGTTCTATGATGAAGATTATATTACGGCTTTAGAACATGGATTACCACCGACAGCTGGATTAGGCATTGGTATTGACCGAACGGTGATGTTATTTACGAATAGTCATACTATTCGTGATGTCATTTTATTCCCAACCATGCGTCCAATAAAATAAGATACTCTACTATTGAAAACTCACTTATCTCAACAAATAAGTGAGTTTTTTATTGTAATGCAAATATCTTTTATACAACTAAAAATAATTCTAGTTTAGCTTTCCACCATACCCAAAATTCATAAAATATTTTATGCTTATCAATTTGTTAATAATTAAGTAAGCCATTACTGACTTTTCTATACAAACTGAATAATGTTTTTCATGCAACTAAAAATGTGAGTTCATCTTAATCAAGCGTATTTCAACAATTCAATATTTTTTAAATTGAATCAGTATAAATAAAATACAGAAAAATAATGATATTTTCTTAAAATCTACAAAATTAAATAAGTTATCACTTACCAACCACAGAAATGGGACTCAACATAGTCATTCATCGTGATAAAATCAGGACTAAAAATTAAACTTTATTTAATGTAAAATTAGGATAAGTTTCTTATCCATTAAGAAAAACGACGAATAACATGTCATTAGTCATTAACCAGAGACTAAAAAAAGTGAGTGTCTACTCACTTTTTATTGATAAATGAATGATATATTTTATGAAAATATCGCGCCCTTTCTTTAGTTTAATTTATCACGGTTAACGATTAATTCGTTAACCGTGATATCTATTAATCTTAATCAGTTTTTACTGTTTTGCTCGGATAAGGTAAGATTAAATTTAATAAAATAGCTAAAATGCCACATAAACTTATCCCTTGCAATGCGTAAGAACCAAAATCAAAAATCATCCCACCAATACCAAACACCAACACTAATGAAACAATACACATATTGCGCGAAACGGAAAGATCAATTTTATGTTTGATTAATATATTAATGCCAACGGATGCAATCGAACCAAATAAAAGCACCATAATTCCGCCCATAACAACAGTTGGGATAGTACTCAAAAATGCGCCGATTTTACCAATAAATGACATTAAAATCGCCCAAATTGCTGCCCATGTCATTACACGAGTTTTGAAATTTCGTGTTAAGGTGACGGCCCCAATCACTTCTGCATAGGTAATACAAGGCGGGCCACCAAAAAAGCCTGCGGTCGAAGTTGCTAACCCATCCCCCAAAAGTGTGCGTTGTAATCCCGGTTCACGAGTATAATCTTTGCCAGTAACAGAACTAATCGCCATGATATCACCAACGTGCTCAATCGTTGGTGCAATAACAATAGGTATCATATATAAAATAGCTTGCCAATGAAATTCAGGAAAAGTGAAATCCGGTATCTTAAACCATGGTGCATCAATAACCGGTTGAAAGTTGACAATACCCATTATCCAAGACATCACATAACCAACGACAATACCTGCAATAATTGGAACAAGTTTGAAAAACCCTTTTGCCCAAATTGCCACAATCAGCGTAGTCAATAATGAGGACATTGAAATCATAATTAATTGATAATCCTTAACCTGAAGACCACTATCTTTACCCATTGCCATACCCACTGCGACAGGCGCAAGAGATAAACCAATGACCATTATAATAGGGCCAGTTACCACTGGCGGTAAAATACGATCGATAACATGTTTGCCATTTAGTTTGACTAATAAAGCAAAAAACATAAACACAAATCCTGCTGCAACCAATCCCCCCAAAGTTGCAGGAATCCCCCATTGAGCTACACCAAAAGAGATCGGTGCAATAAAGGCAAATGAGGAAGCTAAAAATACCGGTACTTTGCCTTTCGTGGTGAGTTGAAACAATAATGTGCCTATACCCGCTGTAAACAATGCGACATTAGGATTTAAACCCGTTAATAGTGGCACTAATACTAACGCACCAAAAGCAACAAAGAGCATTTGTGCACCAGTAAAAATATCTTGCCAAGCAGGTTTCTCCTGTGATGTTTTAGATTTTTGTATATCATTTATTTTATTTGACATGTTGATCATCTCCACTTCAACTTAATCTTTTAAACTCATTTTTTAAGCATAAAAAAACCGGCTAAGCCGGTTTAAAAAATGAAATTTTATTTAGTGCCGAATATTTTATCTCCAGCATCGCCAAGTCCTGGTAAAATGTAACCTTGTTCATTTAACCGTTCATCAATGGATGCAGTATAGAGTTCAACATCTGGATGGGCTTTTTCTAATGTTTTGATACCTTCAGGTGCAGCCACTAAAACTAATACTTTAATGTTTTTACATCCTGCTTGTTTTAATAAATCAATCGTCGCCACCATTGAACCACCCGTTGCTAGCATAGGGTCAACAACCAAAGCCATTCGTTCCGCAATGTCCGACGTTAATTTTTGGAAATAAGGCACTGGCTCAAGGGTCTCTTCATTACGATAAAACCCAACGACGCTAATACGAGCACTAGGCACATGCTCAAGCACACCATCCATCATACCTAAACCGGCACGAAGGATTGGTACTACAGTTATTTTTTTACCTTTGATTTGCTCAATTTGAACGGGTCCACACCAACCTTCAATGGTCACTTTTTCAGTAGGTAAGTTAGCCGTGGCTTCATAAGTTAATAAACTACCAACTTCGCTGGCAAGCGCACGAAAGTCTTTAGTACTAATATCATGTTCGCGCATTAAACCGATTTTATGACGTACAAGAGGGTGTTTAACTTCAACTATTTTCATGGAGGGCCTCAGTGTTATTTTGCTGAAAGATTTTGGTCACTTTAAATAACCACTGAGGGGTGATTTTAACATAGATAGAAGCGAGAGAAAACTCAAATTAAATTGCTAAGTTTTATAAAACTAAAAAAGATAATAATATGTAAAAAGTATAAAATTGATGAAAAATTTGTTTTATGTAATTTTTTTGATTAGAATAACCAGCCGCCTTAATAAGGTGGTTTTTAATTGTTAATTATTAAATTTTATAGGAAAGAAATAGGATGAATTGGTTTATTAATTGTTTTACAAAAAATTATGTTAATTTTAATGGCCGTGCTCGTCGTCAAGAGTACTGGATGTTTATTTTATTCTTATTAATTATACAAGCTGTGAATCTTAGTGTGATAGGTTTTATTTCTGAAACTTTAAGCGCTATCTTATATCTTATTGTTGCATTTGGGAGCTTATTACCTAATCTTGCTGTAACTGCTCGTCGTTTACACGATACAAATAAATCAGGCTGGCTCATGTTGATCGCTCTTATTCCTCTTGTTGGTGGTATTATTTTAATCGTCTTTTTAGCTACAGATTCAACACCTGGTAGCAACCAATATGGCGAAAATCCTAAAGGGATTCAGTAAGTTTTTTTATTCTCATCAGCTAACCTGATGAGAATATTAACAACACATTATCGTATTGACTATTTTTAGTTTAACTTCACTTCTAAATCGCTTTCAAAAAACCCAATAATTTATATAATTATGTCTAATTTCAAGGTAATTTAGGTTGCCAGTCAATAGCTGCTTTACCTTGTTGCACAATAAGATCATTAGCTTTGGAAAAATGTTTACAACCTAAAAATCCACGATGGGCTGATAAAGGTGAAGGATGCACAGAAGTTAATACATGATGCTTTTGCCGATTAATAAATTGCCCTTTTTTTTGCGCAGGTGATCCCCATAATAAAAACACCACTCCCTCAAGATGTTTGTCTATAGCCGCTATAACATTATCGGTAAAAGTCTCCCAACCTATTTTGGCATGTGAATGAGCTTGACCAGCTTCCACCGTTAATACTGTATTAAGCAAAAGTACCCCTTGAGTCGCCCAAGATGCTAAATAACCATGAGAAGGGATCTGAAAACTAGGAATATCGGTAGATAACTCTTTATAAATATTTAGTAACGAAGGAGGAGGTTTAACTCCCGGTAACACGGAAAAGGAAAGTCCATGTGCTTGATTCGGTCCATGATAAGGATCTTGACCTAAAATGACAACTTTGATGTCATTAAAAGCAGTAAAACGAAATGCATTAAATACATCGTGTTGAGGAGGATAAATGATTTTACCGCTATTACGCTCAGCGGTAACAAATTGCATGATTTTTTGAAAATAAGGTTTGTCTTTTTCAGTACCAATAACATCATGCCATGTTAATTGTGTTGTCATAGTTTGTCCACGCCGTAAAAATTACTGAATATATCTTGCAGAGAAATTCTCATTTTTACTCATCATAACCTATAGTGCTCTAAAAGTTAAATAAAAGGTACAGCTTATCGTATTAATAGCTTTTTTTGACTTTAATCAAATTATATAAGTGTTATATTAACCCTAATATTTTAGGGGCAATAACGCTCATAGGAGGTTTTAAAATGATTACAGGTATCCAAATTACTAAAGCTGACAACTCAGCACTTCTTAATTCTTTTTGGTTATTAGATGACTCAACTAATGAAGCGCGTTGTGTCGCAGCTAAATCAGTATATAAAGAAGATCAAGTTATTCCAACAGCTGAACTTGGTCAGTTTGAATATCGTGAAATTCCTTTAGATATTGCACCAACTATCAAAGTTGAAGGTGGACAACATTTAAATGTTAACGTACTTCGTCGTGAAACACTTGAAGATGCTGTACAACACCCAGAAAAATATCCACAATTAACTATTCGTGTTTCTGGTTATGCTGTACGTTTTAACTCATTAACAGCAGAACAACAACGCGACGTTATCGCTCGTACATTTACAACTAAAATGTAATTTTTTGATAACACATTATAAAACCCAGTACTTACTGGGTTTATTTTTATCTGTTATTCATCAGCTCAATCAACCCAGCCTCAATCGTGTGATCAAACTGGAACGAAATCACATTAAATATATAGAAAGCATCTTATTTTGTCTTGCGATATACTGAGCAAGATAAATGGCTAATACCTTCATCTTTACCAAGCCACAACCTACTTCTAACAACTGTTAACTATATTCTGGCAATGAATTCTGTTTTTATTAGTTTCTAAAGTTGCATTAATTGCAACTTCTATTTAATCAGATCGATCGATATCTCAATAGATTTAATTTCTTTTTGAAGGATACCTATTAATAGCATTTATACAGCTGTACTACTAAATTTGAGAAGATATATCGCTTAAAACAGCGAAAAGTAGATAATAAAGAGTATGTTTAAACATTATGGTAATAGCATCTAATAAAATCAAAGATAAAAGCATAAAAAAACGAGATTAGCAAAACTAATCTCGTTTATAGCTAAATCCGTCTTTTTAGCCAAAAAACTTCTTCACTTTATCAAAAAAGCTTTTCTCTTTTGGACTGTGCTTAGAGCTTTTATCGGCTTTAAAACTTTCACCTAACTCTTTAAGCAATTCCTTCTGTTTACTGGTTAAATTAACTGGTGTTTCAACAACCACATGGCAATAAAGATCACCAATTGAACTTCCACGTAACGATTTAACGCCTTTACCTCGTAAGCGGAACACTTTACCTGTTTGTGTTTCAGCAGGGATAGTTAAGCTTACTTTACCATTAAGTGTTGGTACTTCTACTTCTCCACCTAGCGATGCTAAAGCAATATTAATTGGAATTTCACAATGTAAGTTAGTACCATCACGTTCAAAAATAGCATGTGGTTTAATTTGCATTTGAACATATAAATCACCAGCTGGTGCACCATTTAAACCTGCTTCACCTTCTCCAGAAAGTCGAATACGACTACCGGTATCAACTCCGGCAGGAATCGTTACAGAAAGCGTTTTAGTTTTCTGAACTCGTCCTTCACCATGACATTTTTTACATGGATTTTTTACTACTTTACCCCGACCATGACAGGTTGGACACTCTTGCTGCACAGCAAAAAAGCCTTGTCGCATTTGTACAACACCTGCACCATGACAGGTTTCACACGTCATTACATCTGAAGCTTTTTCAGTTCCTTGTCCGTGACAAACATCACAAGTTACCCAAGTCGGTACTTTTATCTCTTTGCTGACGCCTGCAGCAGCTTCTTCCAGTGTTAACGAGATATTATATTGCAGATCCGCACCGCGTGAGGAAGTTTGACTACGTCCACGACCACCACCAAAGAAATCACTAAAGATATCATCAAATGCAGAACCTCCGCCAAAACCACCGAAGCCACCAAAACCACCGCCGCCTGCGCCGCCATGCCCTTGTTCAAAGGCTGCATGACCATATTGATCATAAGCCGCTTTCTTCTGCGAATCGGTTAATACTTCATAAGCTTCCTTAACTTCTTTGAATTTCGCTTCTGCTTCAGCTTTATTATCCTGATTTTTGTCAGGATGATATTTCATGGCTAGGCGTTTATAGGCTTTTTTTATCTCAGCTTCACTGGCACTTTTACTCACGCCTAATGTTTCATAATAATCTTTCTTCGCCATAATTAACCTTTATTTTTTATTGCATAAACAACTAAACGGGCTTGAGTTACCTCGCGCCCGTTTAATGTGTTACATGTCTAAAACTCGTTGAAATAACTCATTAAAAAACATTTTAGTTAACGATTATTTTTTATCATCATCAACTTCTTTGAAGTCAGCATCAACAACATCATCTTGTGCCGAAGCGCTACCATTATTTGCTTGACCTGCAGATTGATCTGCTTGAGCTTGTTGTTGAGCTAATTCAAGTAATTTTTTTGATGCTTCCATTAACGCATTGATTTTAGCTTCAATTTCAGCTTTATCTTCACCACGAGCAGCATTTTCTAATGCAGTTACCGCATCTTCAATCGCTTTTTTATCATCAGCAGATAATTGATCGCCTGCATCAGTCACTTGTTTACGAGTTGAGTGAACAAGGTGATCTGCTTGGTTACGTACTTGTGCTAACTCTTCAAACTTACGGTCAGCTTCAGCATTCGCTTCCGCATCATTGACCATTTTTTGGATTTCTTCTTCACTTAAACCTGAAGAAGCTTTAATGGTAATGTTTTGTTCACGACCAGTATTTTTATCTTTTGCTGATACATGTAAGATACCATCGGCATCAATATCAAAGGTCACTTCAATTTGTGGCATACCACGTGGTGCAGCTTGAATACCATCAAGGTTAAATTGACCTAGTGATTTATTATCACCAGCACGTTTACGCTCACCTTGTAACACATGAATTGTTACCGCAGATTGATTATCTTCAGCAGTTGAGAACACTTGACTATGTTTAGTTGGAATAGTTGTGTTTTTCTCAATCAAGGTAGTCATTACACCACCCATTGTTTCAATACCTAATGATAATGGGGTTACGTCAAGTAATAATACATCTTTAACATCACCACCTAATACACCACCTTGTACCGCAGCACCTACTGCTACTGCTTCGTCAGGGTTAACGTCTTTACGTGGTTCTTTACCAAAGAAGTCTGCAACCGCTTTTTGAACCATTGGCATACGGGTTTGACCACCAACTAAAATTACATCTTTAATATCAGAAACAGTAAGACCTGCATCTTTTAATGCTGTTTTCACTGGTTCCATAGAGCGTTTAACTAAATCTTCGACTAAAGATTCAAGTTTAGCGCGTGTCACTTTGATATTTAAATGTTTAGGGCCTGATGCATCAGCTGTGATATAAGGTAAGTTGATATCCGTTTGTTGCGCTGATGACAATTCGATTTTTGCTTTCTCTGCAGCTTCTTTTAAACGTTGCATTGCAAGTGGATCATTTTTAAGATCGAAACCTTGTTCACGTTTAAACTCATCAACTAAATAGTTAATTAAACGAGAGTCAAAATCTTCACCACCTAAGTGAGTATCACCATTAGTTGCTAATACTTCGAATGTTTTTTCGCCATCGACATCATCAATTTCGATAATTGAAATATCAAATGTACCACCACCAAGGTCATAGACTGCAATTGTGCGGTTACCCACATCTTTATCTAAACCATAAGCAAGTGCAGCAGCTGTTGGTTCGTTGATAATACGTTTAACATCTAAACCAGCAATACGACCCGCATCTTTAGTTGCTTGACGCTGAGCATCATTAAAATAAGCTGGAACGGTAATAACCGCTTCTGTTACTGGCTCACCAAGATAATCTTCTGCAGTTTTCTTCATTTTCTTTAGTACTTCAGCAGAAATTTGTGGTGGCGCAATTTTTTGACCTTTTACATCTACCCATGCATCGCCGTTATCAGCTTTAACAATTTTATATGGCATAATACCCACATCACGTTGTACTTCAGCATCTTCATAACGACGACCAATTAAACGTTTAATGGCAAATAATGTATTTTGTGGATTTGTTACTGCCTGACGTTTTGCTGGTTGACCAACTAAAATTTCACCATCTTGTGTGTAAGCAATAATCGACGGGGTTGTACGGTCGCCTTCAGCATTTTCTAAAACTTTAGCTTGACCATTATCCATTACTGCAACACATGAATTTGTTGTACCTAAATCGATACCAATAATTTTACCCATAATCTTTTCTCCTCAAAACCTGTATTTTATTTCTTATATATAAGACTGAAATTGTGATTTTCAAGTCTTTAACTTAGTCAAAGAAATGTTAGTGTTTCCACATAGATGGGAACATTATTATTAATATCAAGGGGGGGAATGAAAAATTATTTTTGCATAAATCTTGATTATAAAGTTTTCTACACTTATTATTGCCGCTCTTTTTTTATTAAGACACATTTTATAGGATCCTTATGGAACAAACTAAACTTGCAAATCCAGGTCCACTAGGACTAATGGGATTTGGTATGACAACCATTTTATTGAATATTCATAATGCGGGATTTTTCCCTGTGATGACAGCAATCGTATCTATGGGTATTTTTTATGGTGGACTAGCACAAGTGATCGCTGGAATTTTAGAATTTCGAAAAGGTAATACTTTTGGGACAACAGCGTTTACTTCATATGGTTTCTTTTGGATTGCGCTTGTTGGCATTTGGTATTTACCAACCTCACCAGCAACAGCACCAACCGATGCAACCTTTGTTGGTATCTTCCTCGCATTATGGGGGATTTTCACCGCATTCATGTTTATCGGTACGTTAAAAGGTAATCGAGTATTACAATTTGTTTTTGCTAGTTTAACTGTCCTGTTTGCTTTATTAGCAATTGGTAATATTTCTGGTAATCACAGCATCATTCATATCGCAGGCTTTGAAGGGATTATTTGTGGTGCAAGTGCGATTTATTTAGCAATGGCTGAAGTACTTAACGAACAATACGGACGCACTATTTTACCAATTGGTGCACCTAAAGGCGCTGCTCACTAATCGTCGCTGTTATTAAAACAAGTGATGAGAGCAATAAAAAACGGGGTAATTTCCCCGTTTTTTTATATCAATGAATAACAACATTTAACGCTTATTTTTTATAAGCATCATTATGTACACCTACTGCCGCACGGCCTGATGGATCATTAAGATTTTTGAATGACTCATCCCATTCAATCGCTTTTGCCGTAGAACAAGCAACAGTTGGACCGCCCGGCACACAATGTGCTGCGCTTTCAACCGGGAATAGCTCATCAAAAATTTCTCGGTACATGTAAGCTTCTTTCGACGTTGGCGTATTATAAGGGAAACGGAATTTTGCATTTTCCAATTGTTGATCCGTAATTTTGCTTTCTGCAATCTCTTTTAAAGTATCGATCCAACTATAACCAACACCATCAGAGAATTGCTCTTTTTGACGCCAAACCACAGACGCAGGTAAATAAGATTCAAATGCTTCACGAACAATGTGTTTTTCCATTTTTCCGTTACTACCACACATTTTATCTTTCGGATTAAGGCGCATTGCCACATCTAAGAATTTCTTATCAAGGAATGGAACACGAGCTTCAACGCCCCATGCCGCCATCGCTTTATTAGCACGTGCACAATCATACATGTGTAACGCGGCTAATTTTCGCACCGTTTCTTCATGGAACTCTTTAGCATTTGGCGCTTTATGGAAATAGAGGTAACCACCAAATACTTCGTCAGCACCTTCACCAGATAACACCATTTTAATACCCATTGCTTTAATTTTTCTTGCCATTAAATACATTGGCGTAGAAGCACGGATAGTTGTGACATCATAAGTTTCAATAAAATAAATGACATCACGGATGGCATCAATACCTTCTTGAATAGTAAAGTTAATTTCGTGGTGAACTGTACCAAGATGATCGGCAACCGCTTGTGCTGCTTTAAGATCTGGCGCACCTTTTAAACCCACTGCAAATGAATGCAATTGTGGCCACCAAGCTTCAGATTTTTCATGATCTTCAACACGACGCGCTGAGAATTTTTTAGTGATTGCCGAAATAACGGAAGAATCAAGCCCACCAGATAATAAAACGCCATAAGGCACATCTGACATAAGATGGCTTTTAACAGACTCTTCTAATGCTATACGAAGCGCATTAATGTCTGTTTTATTATCTTTGACATTTTCGTAATCCATCCAATCACGTTTATAGTAGGTTTTAATTTCACCTTCAGTGCTCGATAAATAGCATCCAGGAGGAAAAGCTTCAATCGTTTTACAAACGGGTACTAACGCTTTCATCTCAGAGGCGACATAGAATGTACCATTTTCGTCGTGTCCCATATACATCGGGATAATACCAATGTGATCACGACCAATAAAGTAAGTGCCTTTATTAATATCATAAAGAATAAAGGCAAACATACCTTGTAGTTCATCAAGACAATCAATTCCTTTTTCTTGATAGAGCGCTAAGATAACTTCACAGTCAGAACCTGTTTGGAATTCATAGCGATCTTTGTACTGATTTCGGAGTTCTTGATGATTATAAATTTCGCCATTCACCGCTAAAACGAGAGTTTTATCTTTATTATAAAGCGGTTGAGATCCTGTATTAACATCTACAATTGATAAACGTTCATGAGCAAGAATTGCTTTATCAGAAGCAAAAATACCAGACCAATCCGGCCCACGATGACGCTGTAGACTTGATAGTTCTAATGCTTTTGTTCGTAGTTGTTCCGGATCTGATTTAATATCAAGAATACCTAAAATCGAACACATTGATTTTCTCCACTTAAAATCGCAAACGCGATACTATTTGTACGTAAAAATAACTATATGAAAATTTGAAAAAATTTTTTTTATTTTAAATTACTTTGCCCTTTATTCTTACCCAGCTTAAAGCGCAAATAATAAAGGTAGACAGCATACACACTATTTATAAACAATTAAAGTCCCAAGTCGTGATACTTTTCCTATCGTTGCAAAAAGAACTTAGCGACTTTATGACATCATCACTTTCTTTTCCATTGACCTTGTTGTTTTATAAATTGTCCAGCAGCTGTTTTATCCTGAGCTTTTGTTCCTGCTCTCACTTCAACTTCGTTCAAAGGAACGTTACTTTCAGCAGAAACTTTTTGATATTCTTGTTTACGCGCTTGATTAATGAGTTGCGCTATTTCACTTGCATTGCTTTCGTTTTTAACTACACCTAAATAGCCATCCTCTTGTTCGCCCACTAAACCACTTGCTTTTGCTTGACTTAATGCGTTAATCGCTTGATCTAAATTTAATGCAAACACGGGTAAAGATAAAGCTGCTGTTAATAATGCAATCGTTAACTTTTTATAAATAGTCATAATAACCCCTTTAATAAATACTTTATATTTCATTAACGCCAAAGTGATTTACACTTTTAATTCACTTTTGACAACGCCAACCAAAATATAACCGTGAATCTTTAATAAATAATTAATATAAACCAGATTTATTAATTACATTGTCTAACGCTTTATCAACCTTTATGTTGATTTCATGGTCTATTTTAACATTTAGATTTATGTTTATTGGTTCATTGGGAGCCTGAACTCTAACCGTCGGTGAGCATCCCATTAATACGCTACTCACTACCATGACTGCAATCACATTCCGTATCATAAAAATAGCCTCTTTCATTTATCATGATTTTTTTTCAATCGTGCTTCAATTCGTTTACGAATCGGTTCACTAATTTGGTCTGATAAGAGTAAACTGGTCATTAATTTAGCGATATTTTCTTCAAGCGTGATATTTAAATTCACCGCTTTACCATTTTGCACATCTAAATTATTTCCTTGAATAGTCAGACCTAACTTAGCAATATCATTAGCGTAATCAACTTTACTCGATAGCTTAGTATAATGAAAATTTTTAAGAATATCAGTGAGTATTTTCATATTTGGATTATTTTTTACATAATCTTTTAGCGCTGAATTTTCAAACTGTAATTCACCCTGATTAGTTGAAACTAGTTGACCATTTTTAATTACTAACTTATATGATAGCTCATTTTTGTTTTTAACTTCGCTTAATGTAATTGGTAAGATGCCATCTATCGCCCCATTACCGGCAAGCCCTTCAACCGGATATTTAGCTAACACATCTTTTAACTGTATTTGTTTTAGTCTGACATTAATTTGTTGAGGCAATCTGGTTAAATTCAATTTTCCTTTATCAACCGACAGCTGACCAGAAAATAGCCTCGCTTGTAATTTTTTCCACGTAATGATGCCTCTTGTCGGAGCAGTTAAAGTTGATGAATAAGCGCCAGCAACATTAACTTTTTCAAAACCGATACCAAGATTGATTTCTTGGATATGTAAATCAGATGTGGAAAGCGTAAAATTATTGTTATTAACCGAAAGATTAATATTACCTGTTGCCGATTTAATCTCACTATTTTTATAAAGACCATTGAACTGACTAATCGTTAATTGACCTGTCGCTGAAGTTTGATTCAATTGAAATGGAAGCGGTGACTGAATTTGAAAGCGGATATTTCCTCTTAGATCATTAACAATGAAATCTTCCGAAACATTCGCTTTTTTTAAGCTAAATGACGCATCATTCAAATTGGTTAGTGTAAGCTGTTTTTGAGTTATCGATCCTTTAAACGGTAAGGATAAATCGCCATTTTGTATGCCAAATTGAGCTAATGAGGTCGTTAACATGCCATGTTGAATCTCAATACGGGAATCGGCTTCATTAAATTGTAAAACAGTCGATAACTTTGCAGCATATTGGGTATTGGTGGATAACTCAAGCTGTATAGCTTGTGGCTGTTTATTCATATCTAGCTTGATATCAAACAAAGGCACTTTGTTTTGATAAAATCGCAACGAATGAATATGAATAGCTTTAGGTAACCAATACAACATTGATGAAAAAGATGAGGCATCAAATTCAGATCGATCAAGATGATCAGCCTCGCCATCAACTCCATGATCGCTAATATTCTCTACTTTAGTGTTAACGGGCTGCCAATAGATATATACATTTTCTGCTGATAGATTTGACCACGAAACATGCAAATTTTTTGCCGTTAAGGATAATTGTGATTGCTGAGAAACGGTAAAAGTATCAAATGATAGCCCATCCAAACTAATATTGAAGCCATGCCAATCTAAGGTTAACTGATTTTTTTGCTTAAAAGACAACCAATATTGCCATCCAAACAGACCTAGCATTGAAATAATCAGCAGAAAAATAAATGAAAACCAATAGCGTTTTTTCAAGCGAGCCATAAATAAACTCTCTACTTAGCAAGGTTTATTGCCGAGTGTTGCTCGGCAATGCAATAATATTACGCTGGTGACTGTTCTCGCTGTGCGATATAAGCTAATGCTTTATCAATTCTAGATAGTGTTCGTTTTTTGCCAATGGCAAATACCGTTGCATCCACGGATGGCGATTGCCCAATTCCTGTTACTGCAACACGCAATGGCATCCCCACTTTACCCATTCCAACGTCAAGTTCAGTCGCCGTGGCTTCAATAGCATGATGAATTTTATCAATTTGCCAGTCAAAATCAGCAATTGCACCAATTTTAGCTTTGATGAGTTCTAACGGCTCTTTAGCTACGGGGCGCAAATGTTTTTTAGCGGCATCAGCATCAAAATCATCAAAATCTTGATAACAATAACGGCATGATTCCGCCATTTCTTTAAGTGTTTTACAACGTTCACCAAACAATTTAATAATTGTGATTAAATTCGGTCCTTGTGTTAAATCATAGCCTTGATGATTCATATGCCAAACTAAATGTTGAGCGACATAATCAGCATCTAAATGATTAATATAATGATGATTTAACCACAATAATTTTTCAGTATTAAACGCACTAGCTGATTTGCTTACTGCATCTAATGTAAAATAACTAATCATTTCAGGCACGGAGAATATCTCTTGATCACCATGTGACCAGCCTAAGCGTACTAAATAATTGAGTAAAGCTTCCGGTAAGTAGCCATCATCACGGTATTGCATAACACTCACCGCACCATGACGTTTAGATAATTTTTGCCCGTCATCCCCTAAAATCATGGATACATGACCATATTCAGGAAGCGGTGCACCTAATGCTTTGAGAATATTAATCTGACGAGGTGTATTATTGATATGATCTTCACCACGAATCACATGCGTAATTTCCATATCCCAATCATCCACCACAACACAAAAATTGTAAGTTGGTGAACCGTCTGTTCGTCGAATAATTAAATCATCAAGCTCTTTATTGGCAATCTCAATAGGGCCACGGATTAAATCGTTAAATACGACAACACCGTCAATCGGATTGGCAAAACGGACAACATGCGGTTCACTGTGGTTATGTTGTTTTTGGACTTCATCACAACGACAATGACCATCATAACGGGCTTTTTCGCCTTTCGCCATCTGCTCTTCACGCAGTTTTTCTAAGCGTTCTTTTGAGCAATAGCAACGATAAGCTGTTCCTTTAGCGAGCATTTCATCAATCACTTGATTATAGCGATCAAAACGTTTAGTTTGGAAATAAGGACCTTCATCCCATGATAATTCTAACCAATTCATTCCCTCCATGATCGCTTCAATGGCTTCTGGCGTTGAACGCTCTAGATCAGTATCTTCAATACGCAAGACAAATGCACCTTGTGCATGACGGGTATAAAGCCAAGAATAGAGCGCAGTACGTGCTCCTCCAACATGTAAATAACCGGTTGGGCTTGGTGCAAAACGGGTTTTAATTTTCATGAAATAATCCTAATAATAATAAAAAAGAGCACGTAAACGTAAAAAGCGTTAACAGCGCTCTTTTATTCAATTCGGTTAACTAACTAACCAGAATAATAACATTTTGATATAAATTCAGTTTCGTTACTTATTCTAACACGCTAAAAGGTTTGAGCAATAGCCTATTCACGCCTTAAAATCGATCACAAATTTTCAAGATGTTTAAGCTTAAGCTTGCATTTAAATCTAAAACCGTAAACATCTTATAATTTACTAATGCTGATGAAAAATTAGTGTGCTTCATCCCAATTATCACCGACGCCAACATCGACTTTTAATGGCACAGATAATTGATAACAATTTTCCATAATGGATTTGATTTGCGCACTGTACTTATCAACCAATTCTTGTTTGACTTCAAACACTAATTCATCGTGTACTTGCATCACCATTCTAATATTGCCAGACGGTTGGTTGTTAATCCAATCACTCATTTTTATCATCGCAGTTTTAATGATATCCGCCGCAGTACCTTGCATTGGCGCATTAATTGCTGCTCGTTCGGCTCCTCGTTTTTCTATGCCGTTAGTCGAGGTGATTTTAGGCAGATATAAACGTCGACCAGATAAGGTTTCGACATAACCTTGCTGTGCTGCCAATTGACGGGTCTCCTCCATGTAAGTTTGTACCCCCGGATAACGTTCAAAATAGCGATCGATATAAAATTGCGCCTCTTTTCGAGGAATATTGATTTGTTTTGATAAGCCAAAAGCACTCATTCCATAAATCAAACCAAAATTGACCGCTTTAGCGCGTCTACGTTCTTCCGACGTCACATCTGATTCAGGTTTACTTAACACTTCACTCGCCGTCACTCGGTGGATATCTTTGTCATGGGCAAACGCGTTGAGTAAACTTTTATCTTGCGATAGATGTGCCATGATGCGTAATTCAATTTGTGAATAGTCAGCAGAAATAATCTTATACCCTTCTGGTGCGATAAATGCCTGGCGGATTCGACGCCCTTCTTCATTGCGTACCGGAATATTTTGTAAATTAGGATCATTGGAAGATAAACGTCCAGTTACTGTCCCAATTTGATTATAATTCGTATGAATACGATGATCGATTGGACTAATCATTAAAGGTAATTTATCTGTATAGGTATTTTTAAGCTTGGCCAGTCCTCGATAAAATAGAATCATACGCGGTAATTCGTACTCATTAGCCAATTCACTCAACACATCTTCACTGGTTGACGGATCGCCTTTTGGCGTCTTTTTCAACACCGGCAATTGATGCTTATCAAATAAAATTGCTTGAATCTGCTTTGGCGAAGCAGGATTAAATTTTTCACCAGCCAATGATTGAAGTTCGGCTTCCGTCGCCATTAACTGTTTGGCAAGTTCATGGGAATAATCATTTAACTGTTTAGCATCAACCAATACCCCTGTTCTTTCCATTTCAGCCAACACAATGGCTAAAGGCATTTCAATATCAGTAAACAGTTTAGTTAATTTTGAATCTTTTTCTAACTCTGGCCACAGTTTTTCATGTAATTGTAACGTGATATCTGCATCTTCTGCTGCGTATTGAGTCGTTTTTTCAACATCAATAACATCAATGGTCACTTGTTTTTTATCCTGCTTGGTTAGCTCATTATAAGTGATGGTTTTATGATTCAAATAACGACTAGCCATGCTATCCATATCGTGTCTTTCTGTACTATTTAGTACATACGATTCAAGCATGGTATCAAAGGCAATACCTTGTACTTTAATACCATAGTTAGCCAGTACGCTGTAATCAAATTTAGCATTTTGCGCGATTTTTTTAATCTTCGGATTTTCTAGCACTGGCTTTAATTTCGCCAACACGCTATCAAGCGGTAACTGCTCGGGAACACCAAGATATTGATGAGCAAGCGGAATATAAGCTGCTTCATGCGGCGTGATACTGAGCGAAATCCCGACTAATTTAGCATGCACATGATCGACATTATCCGTTTCAGTATCGAAGGCAAATTGTTGACTTTGGGATAATTTGGTTACCCACTGTTCTAATTGTTTATCAGTCAAAATGCATTGATAATCAGTCTGCTTATTTTTGGCGGATGAATGTTCTTGCACCAATAACGGCATATTCTGGTTCACATTGACCGCTGATGCTTTTTGGTTTTTTAAAAAACTGCCCGATATCAACTCTTTTTGCCAACGATGAAAGCCATAATAGGCAAATAATTCGTTTAATGCATTAACATCCATATCGCTCGACATGAGCTGTTCATTAGTAAAATCTAATTGCACATCGGTTTTAATCGTTGCCAGCAAATAAGACAACTCGGCTTCTTTTTGATTATCAATCAATTTTTGTTTTAACGATTTTGCGCCACGGATTGATAATTTTTCAATATCATCTAAACGCTGATAGATATCTTTAACACTGTTAAATTCAGTTAATAAACTTTGAGCCGTCTTTTCACCTACTCCCGGAACTCCTGGGATATTGTCAGACGAATCGCCTCTTAATGCTAAATAATCAATAATCTTTTCGGGTGGCACACCAAATTTTTCCATCACGCCTTTCGGATCAAGCACCGTATTATTCATGGTATTAATCAGGGTAATTTTATCACTGACAAGCTGTGCCATATCTTTATCACCGGTACTGATTAAAACGTCCAGATTCTCTTTTTCAGCCTGCCTTGCCAGTGTACCAATCACATCATCCGCTTCCACACCTTCAATACAGAGTAAAGGCAGCCCCATAGCTTTTAAAATAGTGTGAATTGGTTCAATTTGCGGACGAAGATTTTCCGGCATTGCCTCACGTGTGGCTTTATACTCACTATAGATTTCGTTACGGAAAGAGCCGCCTTTAGCATCGAAAACAACAGCAATATGTGTCGGATTGTACTGATTAATCAGACTACGGATCATATTGATGACACCAAAAATAGCCCCTGTTGGCTCACCTTTGGCATTGGTTAACGGCGGACATGCAAAAAAAGCACGATAGAGATAAGAAGATCCATCAATCAGGATAATTGGTGTTTTATTTGGCATTAGTATTACCCAAAGGTTATTCGCTATAATGGTTAACAGTATACCCCAATTAACAACAATATTCTTATTATCTACAACAATAAAATGTAAAAATCTTTCATATTTACACAATGTTTTAATAGAAAGTTTTAACTTAAAAAACTGTATATTGCAAAATGAGTATTATATAATACTGTATCTTTTTTAACCTGAGTATACGATTAATGACACAGTTAAGTCTTGCTGCACAAAAAGTTAAAGATGCACTGGCAGCTAAAAATCTTGAAACCCCTTCTTGTCGTTTAGCAATGGATAATAGTGAGCGCAAGGCAAAAATCGAAGAACATTTTCGTGAGATCATGAAATTAATGGAGTTGGATCTCACTGATGACAGTCTTGCCGAAACACCACATCGTGTCTCTAAAATGTATGTTGATG
The DNA here is from genome assembly GCF_046635705.1 of Gilliamella sp. CG25. Taxonomy (NCBI): domain Bacteria; kingdom Pseudomonadati; phylum Pseudomonadota; class Gammaproteobacteria; order Orbales; family Orbaceae; genus Gilliamella; species Gilliamella sp. CG25. The sequence continues at coordinate 214,634 of NZ_JBIDFJ010000003.1, forward strand.
AGATTTTTTCTGGGCTCTATTATGAAAATTTTCCCAAAATCACGCTCATTGAAAATAAAATGCAAGTCGACGAGATGATCACCGTTCGTGATATTACCTTAACCAGTGTATGCGAACACCATTTTGTCACCATTGACGGCAAAGCCACCGTCTCTTATATCCCTAAAGATAAAGTTATTGGCTTATCCAAAATTAATCGAATTGTTGAATTTTTTTCACAGCGACCACAAGTACAAGAAAGATTAACTCAACAAATACTTGTTGCCCTTCAAACCTTACTTGGCACGGTAAATGTGGCGGTCTCAATCGATGCGACTCACTATTGTGTGAAAGCCAGAGGCATTAAAGATTCAAGCAGTATGACAACCACGACCGCACTGGGTGGCGGATTTAAAACCAATCCAAGTACCAGACAAGAATTTTTAAGAGCATTACATCACTATTAATATAAGGATATTCAATGAAATTTTTATCACTCATTTTTATGGTATTATTGATAACAGCATGCTCTGAACAGGAATCTGATAATTCTAATAATAACGATAAATTTATTGGTTTTTGGGTAGAAGGTGGTCCCGATTTTAAATATACTGCAACCTATGCCAATCTTGTTGAAATAAGTAAACAAGGGGATAATTACTTTATCAATGAAAACTATGTTTATGGTAATGATCAAACCATTGCGATGCGAAAAGTCACAAAACCCCAAGACAATTTCGATGGACTCGCTTATCCATCAGAAAGAAATTTTGGTTTAGAAAACAGAGTGACTTTCCATGGTGATAACTATTCAAAAATCGGTATATTTAATACAGTTTTCTTTCGAATTTCAAAAGAAGAAGCAGAACAAATTAAACGTGATGTAAAAGAGTGCGAAGAGATAGAAAAAAACCGTTTTTTTATTCCTAAAGCGCAACAAGCTGAATATAAAAAACGGGCAAATGAGCTGGCTTATTGTCGGATTTTTTGGTAACAATCAAAATTGACGTAAACCTAAATTCAGCGGATTTTTGTAACAATCTTATGGGAATTGAATATTTAACAATAATCAAAACCTAAAACTCAAATACAAAACAACCGAAAATCAGCTTTATATTACGTGCATCTTCAAGAAAGATTGGTATAATTCTCGGCTACTTGAGTTAAATTACACAGTTAAATAACACATTTTCATGAAGATCATTCGCGGTATTGCTAATTTAAAAAATCAATTTTCCCAGTGCGTACTGACATTGGGCAATTTTGATGGCGTACATTTAGGACATCAGCAATTAATTAACCATTTAATCACCCAAGGTAAAAAATTAAATCTACCAACCGTGGTTATGCTATTTGAACCGCAACCGTTAGAGTTTTTTTGTTCGGAAAATGCCCCTTCCCGATTAACCTCATTTCAAGAAAAAGTGATTTTTATTGAAAAACTCGGTATCGACTATATTATTGCTGTTCCGTTTACTCAAACCTTTGCCAAAATGTCTGCTGATGACTTTATTCAAGCGTGGTTGATAAATCAGTTACGGGCCAAATATATTATTATTGGTGATGATTTTCGGTTTGGGTTTGAACGTAAAGGGGATATTCATCTTCTTGAACATTATGCACAAAAAAATGATTTTACTGTCGAAAGCATGCCAACCTACGTTTGGAATCAGTTACGAATTAGTAGTACCGCGGTGCGTAAAGCTTTACTCAACAATGATTTTGAATTAGCTCGTTGCCTATTAGGTCGACCATATAGCATTCAAGGGCGTGTTATTCATGGCAATGCATTAGCAAGGCAATTAGGTTTTCCTACGGCAAATATTCAGCTACACCGCAAAAAACCAGCCTTACACGGTGTCTATTTAGTTAACGTCAAAAATTGTTGTAGCCAACAATCTTATTATGGCATTGCTAATATTGGTATAAGACCAACTATTCAAGGAAAAAAAGCCATTTTAGAAGTGAATCTATTTGACTTTTCGGGTGATATTTATGGACAATATTTAGACGTCACCTTCCTCGAAAAATTACGAGACGAGAAAAAATTTGGCTCTATAACAGCGTTAAAAGAACAAATTACACAAGATGTTTGCACTGCGAAAAAGATCAGTGCACAATTAACCAATTAAGAAAGTAGTATCAACAAAATTAACTGGAATAAATCAGCATGACAGATTATAAAAATACATTGAATTTACCGGAAACCGGTTTCCCAATGCGAGGTGATCTTGCCAAACGTGAACCGGCGATGTTGCAAAACTGGTACGATAAAGAACTTTATCGCAAAATCCGCCAAGTAAAAAAAGGGAAAAAAGCCTTTATTTTGCATGATGGCCCTCCTTATGCAAACGGCAAACTTCATATTGGTCATGCAGTTAATAAAATTATCAAAGATATTATCATTAAATCAAAAGGTTTAAGCGGTTATGATTCCCCATATATTCCAGGGTGGGACTGTCATGGTCTGCCAATCGAACAAAAAGTTGAAGAACAAGTTGGCAAACCAGGCGTAAAAGTGACACCGGCTGAGTTTCGTCAAATTTGTCGTGACTATGCTGCTTCTCAAGTTGAACTACAAAAAGCTGATTTTATACGTATGGGTGTATTGGGTGATTGGCAAAATCCCTACCGCACAATGAATTACGATACGGAAGCAAATATTATTCGAGCGTTAGGTAAAGTCATCAAAAACGGGCATTTAGTCAAAGGGGCAAAACCTGTTTACTGGTGTACAGATTGTATGTCTTCGTTAGCAGAAGCAGAAGTAGAATATTATGATAAATCTTCACCCGCTATAGATGTAAAATTTAAAGCGGTGGATAACCAAGCTGTTGCGAGTAAATTTGGCGTTCATACCGATTTAACTATTTATGCCGTGATTTGGACGACAACACCTTGGACATTACCCGCTAGCCGAGGTATTGCCTTAAATGCTGAGTTTGAATATCAACTGGTACAAATAAACGATAAAGAATGCTTAATTTTAGCCACTGATCTGGTCGAATCCGTCATGAAACGTGCCGAAATTTCAGAATGGAAAATTCTTGGCAGCTGTAAAGGTGATGCGCTTGAGCTATTACGCTTTAAGCACCCTTTCCTTGATTTTGATGAACCCATTGTACTTGGTGAACACGTTACGGTTGATGCGGGTACCGGTGCGGTGCACACTGCGCCCGGACATGGTGCGGAAGACTTTTTAGTTGGTCAAAAATATGGACTTGAAGTTGCTAACCCTGTTGGTGGCAATGGGTGCTATTTACCGGGCACAGGTGCAGGCTTAGATGGCTTATTTGTATTTAAAGCGAATAAAGTTGTGATCGACATATTGAAAGACCACAATGCACTACTTCATTTTGAAAATATTGAACATAGCTATCCATGTTGTTGGCGTCACAAAACACCGGTTATTTATCGTGCAACACCGCAATGGTTTATTAGCATGGATAAACAAGGTTTACGTGCCCAATCATTACAAGAAATTAAACAAGTTCGCTGGATTCCGGATTGGGGACAAGCACGAATTGAAACAATGGTTGCTAATCGTCCTGACTGGTGTATCTCTCGTCAACGTACATGGGGCGTACCGATGACGTTATTTGTCCACAAAGAGACCGAAGAGCTACACCCCGATACCCTAGTACTGGTTGAAAAAGTCGCTAAATTAGTTGAACAACACGGTATCCAAGCTTGGTGGGATGCAGATATCAAAGATTTGCTTGGCCCCGATGCAGACGATTATCGCAAAGTGCCAGATACCCTTGATGTCTGGTTTGATTCAGGATCAACTTTCTTTTCGGTAGTCGGTGTACGCCCTGAGTTTGAAGGGCACGAAGCTGACATGTATTTAGAAGGTTCAGATCAACATCGTGGTTGGTTTATGTCATCATTAATGCTATCAACAGCGATTGATAACAAAGCCCCTTATAAGCAAGTGTTAACGCATGGTTTTGTGGTTGACGGTCAAGGTCGAAAAATGTCTAAATCGTTAGGCAATATCGTTACCCCACAAGAAGTTATGGGTAAACTCGGAGCAGATATTCTACGTCTATGGATTGCTTCGACTGATTATTCGGGTGAAATGAGCTATTCTGACGAAATCATCAAACGTGCAGCGGATAGTTACCGTCGTATTCGTAATACAGCTCGCTTTTTACTGGCTAACTTAAACGGCTTTGATCCAGCTAAAGACATGATCAAACCTGAAGATATGGTGGTACTGGATCGCTGGGCGGTCAGCATGGCAAAAGAGGCACAAGATCAAATTATCCAAGCTTACGAAAGCTATGATTTCCATAAAGTCGTACAACGTATTATGCAATTCTGTTCAATTGAAATGGGATCATTCTATTTAGATATTATTAAAGATCGTCAGTACACCGCCAAAAGTGATAGCGTTGCTCGTCATAGTTGCCAAACTGCGTTATATCATATTGCTCAAGCAATGGTACGTTGGATAGCGCCGGTACTATCTTTTACCGCTGATGAAATTTGGCAATATTTACCTTCAGCTGAAAAATCAGAATTTGTATTTGAAGATGAATGGTATAACGAACTATTTAGTTTATCCGATAACGAAACATTAAATAGTGAGTATTGGGCGCAAATTCTAGCAATTCGTAGCGAAGTAAACAAAGTGCTAGAACAAGGTCGTAACGATAAAGTGATTGGAGGTTCTCTTGAAGCCGCTGTTACCCTTTATGCAGACGATCAGATTGCCACAGCACTCGCTAAATTAGAGAACGAATTACGCTTTGTACTACTCACGTCACAAGCCAGCGTGAAACCACTAGACAGTGCGCCACAACAGGCAGTACAAAGTGATATAGCCGGTCTTAAAATCGAGCTCACGAAAGCGCAGGGTGATAAGTGTCCTCGCTGTTGGCATTACACCATTGATAATGAACCAACAACACATTTATGTAAACGCTGTGAAGAAAATATTCATGGTAAGGGTGAAGTTAGACATTTCGCCTAGCAATAGAATGACAGATAAACACGGCTATAAGACAATAGCTTATAGCCACTTATTACATTAAGCGCCGACAACAGTCGGCGAAATATCATCATGAGCATGAACTTTATGAAAAAAGAGAATGGACTTTACTGGTTAATTATTAGCACAATTGTGTTCTTTGTTGATATTGCTAGTAAATTTTGGATCCTAACTAAATTCAACCTTTATGAATCAATCAACGTGTTGCCTTTCTTCTCGATTACTTATGTACAAAATATTGGCGCTGCATTTAGTATTTTTGAAGGTCAACGTTGGATGCTTGCAGCCGTTGCTTTACTCATTAGTGGTGCCATTGTGTATATGCTTTATCGTAACAAACGACAGCAAAAATTAGAAAATTTTTCACTATCACTTATATTAGGTGGTGCTTTAGGCAACCTATTTGACCGCCTTTATCATGGATTTGTGGTTGATTTTCTAGATGTAAATTTCGGTAGCTGGCACTACCCAACCTTTAATATTGCTGATTGTGCGATTTGTATCGGTATTGGATTATTTATTCTAAGTAGTTATAAAAAACCCCAAAAGACCGAATAACATGCAAATTATTTTAGCTAACCCTCGAGGTTTTTGTGCTGGTGTTGATCGAGCTATCACGATCGTTGAACGCGCACTTGAACTCTTTGGTGCACCTGTTTATGTTCGCCATGAAGTGGTGCATAACCGCTATGTGGTTAACAACTTGAAAGAGCTAGGCGCAATTTTTATTGAACAAATTGACGAAGTCCCTGACGATAGTATTCTTATCTTTTCTGCGCATGGTGTATCTAAAGCGGTGCGTGAAGAAGCAAAAAAACGAAAACTTCGTATCTTTGATGCAACTTGCCCATTAGTGACTAAAGTTCATATGGAAGTGGCAAGATCCAGTTATCGTGGTGAAGAAGTGGTCTTAATCGGTCATGCCGGGCATATTGAAGTGGATGGTACATTAGGTCAATACAATAATCCTAATGGTGGTATTTATTTGATTGAATCGATAAATGATGTTCAAACATTACAAGTCAAAAACGAAGATCACCTATGCTTTACCACTCAAACAACCTTATCAGTGGAAGATACGGCGGAAATCATTGCTGCCTTAAAAGTACGATTTCCTAAAATCCGTAGCCCGCGTAAAAATGATATTTGTTATGCCACAACCAATCGACAACAAGCCGTAAAACAACTTTCATCCCAAGCAGATGTGATACTTGTCGTCGGTTCAAAAAATTCATCCAATTCCAACCGATTAGCTGAACTTGCCAGACGCAACAGTAAAAATGCCTATTTGATTGATTATGCCACCGATATTGAGCAAGAATGGTTAACTAATGCTCGCACGGTGGGCGTAACAGCAGGCGCATCTGCGCCCGATATTTTAGTGCAACAGGTTATTGAACATTTGAAAAGTTTGGGTTGCACATCACTGATCGAAACAGACGGGATTTTAGAAAATATTACCTTTGAAATTCCAAAAGAATTGCGTATTGAAGTAAAAACAAACTAACGGGTTAATTTGTGTGTTTTAGTTGCTCAAATTTTGCCAATAGCTGTTCATGGGTCTCGACATGCTCAGGATCAGCAATAATAGCATTTTGAATGGGGCAAACACGCTGACAAGTTGAATGATCATAATAACCGACACATTCAGTACATTTGTTGGGATCGATTTCATAAGTATCAAACCCCATAGAGATAGCCTCGTTAGGACATTCAGGCTCACACATATCACAATTAATACATTTACTGGTTATTTTTAATGCCATTGCTCAATTAACTTTATCATCTCCAAAAAATTTGCGCCATTATAGCGCAATCCTTCCTAATTTCTAAAAAAGAATACAGCTATCATATTCGTGATAGACCAAATAAGTTTGAATTTATTGAAATATTTCAATATAAATTAGATAATTTAGCCTGTATTATTTTCATAATAATTACAATTTATTAAGAATAGTTATCAATAACATTTATATTATTACGCTACAATGCTAAAACGATTAAAGAATAGAATAAAAGGATGAAAAGATATTGTTAAAGTTAATTAAATTCAAAAATATAGTGATTGCTATTTTTCTGTTTGTGCTTCTCTATATTATCAAGCTGATCGTTTTTCCGTCACAATCGCCAGTGAATTATATTACCTCACCCGTGACTAAAGTTAATATTGAAAAAACGGTACTGGCTGATGGAACAATTAGCGCCTTCAAGCAAGTCAGCGTGGGTGCGCAGGTTTCGGGTCAGATCAAAAAGTTATATGTTGAATTAGGTGATCAAGTTAAACAAGGAGACATGATTGCTGAAATTGATGACTTAAAACAAAGCAATGATTTGAAACAAGCCGAAGCTTCGCTTAGTAGCCTTGAAGCACAACGTAAATCAAAACAAGCCAACTTAATTAATTACCAACTGACTTATAATCGCCAATTAAAACTCGTCAATAAAGGTGTCGGCGTTCAATCCGATTTAGATTCAGCCAAAGCCGATCTCGATGCAATCAAAGCCGATATCGCTGCCTTAGATGCAAATATCATCAGTGCACAAGTCGCTGTTGATACAGCCAAAGTGAATCTTGGTTATACCAAAATACGATCACCTATTGATGGCGTAATTGTCGCTATACCCGTTGATCAAGGTCAAACCGTTAACTCTGTGCAAAGTGCACCAACCATTGTGAAAGTTGCACAATTGGATAAGATGACCGTTGAAGCACAAATTTCGGAAGCGGATGTCATTAATGTAAAAAAAGGAATGCCCGTCTATTTCACCATATTAGGCGAACCTAATAGACGTTTTGACGGTTTAACATTACGCGCCATTGAACCTGCGCCAGATTCGATTAATACGGAAAGTTCATCAAGTTTAAGTTCTTCGTCATCCACCACCAAAACAGCAATTTACTATAATGGATTATTCGATGTTGATAATCCTGATCATATTTTACGAATTTCGATGACAGCCCAAGTTTATATTGTTTTATCTGAAGCAAAAGATGTATTGGCAATCCCATCTCAAGCAATCCAAAAAAATTTGGCAGATAATAAAGCAATTGTCTATGTACTTAACCAACAAAATAATGCTGAAGAACGAGAAGTCAGTTTAGGTATCAATAATAATATTAATGTGGAAATCAAATCCGGACTTAAAGAAGGGGAAGTCGTCATTATTGGTAGTGACAATGGCGCATTATTCAATCCTAATGGACGCACGCCGAGGATAAGATTCTGATATGACAAAGACTAATAATCCGCTGATCAAACTTGAAAACATTGTTCGTGAATTTCCAGCTGGCGATTCAACCATACAAGTGCTTAAAAGCATCAATCTAACGATTAATGCTGGCGAAATGGTTGCCATTATTGGTGCGTCTGGTTCGGGCAAATCAACATTAATGAATATTTTAGGTTGTTTAGATAAACCAAGCTCTGGTGTCTATACCATTGGAGGACGAACAACCAATCAATTATCACCTGATGAATTAGCTGAATTACGTCGTGAACACTTTGGTTTTATCTTTCAACGTTATCATTTGCTAAACGCCTTAACGGCACAAGGTAATGTTGAAATCCCAGCTATTTATGCCGGAATCACCAATGAACAACGGAAAAAACGAGCTATTGAAATATTAACCCGTTTAGGGCTTGAAGATAAGATTAATAATAAACCCAGTCAATTATCTGGCGGTCAACAACAGCGTGTCAGTATTGCTCGAGCCTTAATAAACGGCGGACAAGTTATTTTAGCAGATGAACCGACGGGCGCACTTGACCGTAAAAGCGGTTTAGAAGTCATGGCTATCTTGCGAGAACTTCATAAACAAGGGCATACCGTCATTATTGTGACACATGATAGCAATATTGCCCAAAGTGCAGAACGGATTATTGAAATCAGTGACGGAAATATTATCTCTGACTCAATCAATCCTAACTATCACGCAGAAGAAGAGGATCATCGCCAAGTCAAACAGATCGAAACGACTAAAACCCAAGACAACTTTCAAGCTAAGTACAATCGTTTTCGAGATGCCTTTAATATGGCAATATTGTCGATGCTTTCTCAACGATTACGAACTTTTCTTACCATGCTTGGTATTATCATTGGTATTGCTTCGGTAGTTTCAATGGTTGCCTTAGGCGAAGGCACAAAACAAAAAATATTATCGAATATAAATTCGTTAGGGACAAGCACACTCGAAATTTATCCCGGAAGCGGATTTGGGGATCGCAACGCAGATAAAATTACCACCTTACGCTCCTCCGACGCCGACTTTTTAGCAAAACAAAGTTTTGTACATAGCACGACCCCAAATCTGGCAACATCAGTCTATTTTCGGGTTAAAAATTTGGCTGTAACGGGGACAGTAAATGGTGTAGGAGAGCAATTTTTTGCCGTTCGTGGTTATAACATTACCCAAGGTAATGCGTTTGATCAGACCAGTGTTGCTTCGTCAGCACAAGATGCCGTTATCGATGAAAATACCGTTAAACAGCTATTTAAGAATGAAAATCCAATCGGCAAAATTCTGATGGTGGGTCAATTACCGGTACGAATAATTGGTGTTGCCACAAAACAACAACAAGGTTTTGGTAATAATGAAAGCCTTAACATCTGGCTTCCTTACACCACAGTCATTAATCGCATGGTAGGACAAACCTCGTTAAGAAGTATTACGGTTCGGGTCAATGATAATGTTGATTTATCGATTGCTGAACAAGCGATTAATAAAATCATGATACAACGTCATGGTGTTAAAGACTTTTTTATTTTTAATTCAGATAGCATTCGTGAAACCGTTAACTCCTCAGCTTGGGTATTAACATTATTAATTTCAACCATTGCATTTATCTCACTGTTAGTGGGGGGGATTGGTGTTATGAATATCATGCTAGTATCCGTCACAGAAAGAACCCGAGAGATTGGCGTACGCATGGCAGTTGGTGCACGTTCAAGTGATATACTGCAACAGTTTTTAATCGAAGCGGTATTAGTATGTCTTATCGGTGGTACATTAGGCATCTTATTATCATTTGTGGTTGGTGGGATTTTCAATTATGTTGTCACATCCTTTGCGATGCGTTTTTCTATCATTTCAATTATCGCTGCCTTTAGTTGTTCAAGTGTCATTGGCATAATTTTTGGTTATTTTCCAGCTAAACGAGCCGCCAAACTTGATCCGATTTATGCTTTAGAACGAGAATAACGTTTTTAAAACCTCACCTAAAATTAAAATCCCTCTGCAATCATGATATTGCAAAGGGATTTAAAATAACAACCTTAAAAATTGTCATCATGTTACATTCAAATACTATGACAATTTATCGCACTCAAAACAGATGTTTTAATCAATGACACTCGCTTAATTTTTGGTTTTAGGATCTAAGCCGACTAAGAACGAAGTCACTCTTAAATAATCATTAATAAATGCTTGTTCATCAGATATATTGAGTCCTTTGGAATTGACATAAAACTTGCGATTAACGATAACAGAAGGTATTGAGTTTGGTTTCAATTCTTTAATGGCATCGGTTTGTTGTGCCATAAAAGCTTTAACTAAAAAATTGTCTTTCGTTTCATCAAACGTTTTACTATCCACACCTAACGTTAAAAATACCGCTTTGATGTCGTCAGCAGTTTTTATGCTACGCTCTTCTTGTATTGCCTGATAAAAAGCGTCTGAAGCTTTATCTTGAATACCAAGTACATTAGCTATCGCCCATGCTTGAGCAAGTTCCTTGGCAAGTGGCCCAAAATCCTCTAAATGATAACGTTTAAATTTTACCCCTTCTGGTAAATCCTTGCTGATAAGTTGTGCACCATGATATTTTGTTTCAAATCGGTAGCAACTAGGACAATTAAATGAAAAAAACTCAATCACTTCTTTGTCTGGTGATGGATTAGTCGGTAGTACAACATACTGAACACCTTTTTCAATCGGTGCTAATGGTGCCGTAATAGTCGGTGTTTGATCTTCTTTAGAGTCAATACTTGCGGGGGCTTGCTCTGCAAAACTATTTACCGAAAAAAGTAATACTCCCAAAGCAATAAACGTCTTTTTCATTAGTCAATTCTCCTTATTATTTAATAATGCCACGCGCTTTTAACAAGGCACTTTTAAAATCATCTTCATAATCTTTTTTCAGACCGGGGATAGCTTCATTTTTATCAGCGTCACGCATTTTTAAATGATAAATCAGAACCTCATCACTTAACTCTTTTAAGTCGCCTTCAAAACCTGCTTCTTGCCCTAATTGTGCAAGAAATTGTAACAGATTCAGATCTGAGTCTTTTTCCCAGGCTGCCTGTAATAACTCCATTAATTCATCAATACGATGACATTTCATAATTCATACCTTTTTGTATACTTCAAATTAATTGAAGATGATGAGATAAAATTAATGTTAAATATTTAACGCTATAAATTCTGTCACAGAAACATAAACAATAGTAGCGATTCTTTTTATTAAATACAAACGACACGTTAAAAGTCATGGGTATCGACTTATCTTTCAATACAATTTAATGTCTATGAAATAATTGTGATAAGTCTATTTTCCCTTATAACTTAAATTAATTTTGCTATATAGTAATGCTATTTAGATTTTTCGCAATGTGAAACAGAGACATTTTATGGGCAAACTACCTATTACAACAATTATCTTAGCTGGCGGAAAAAGTACCCGAATGAATGGTAACGATAAAGGATTATTACAGCTAAATGGTAAACCGCTTTATCAACATGTCATTAATCGTATTGAATCACAAACAGATTTCATCATGATTAACTGTAATCGCAATCTGAATCAATATCAAAAGGCAGGCTATCCTACCTTCATTGATGATTTAGCTGGTTATCATGGCCCCCTTTCCGGCATTTACAGTGGGTTATTACGTAGCACTACCGACTGGAACTTATTTGTCAGTTGTGATACGCCTTTTTTACCTGACGATTTAATCTTTCGTTTAACCCAACACACCACGACACATTACGCTATTTATCCCTTTGACGGTCGGTATCATCATCCAACCATTTTATTGATTCATAAAACCATCATTACCCCACTTAAAGCTTATTTGGCACAAGGTGAGCGTAAATTGATGTTATTTTTACAACAAATCAATGCTTATGCTGTCGATTTTAGTGATAAACCATCATGTTTTACCAATATTAATACCCCTGAGATACTTGAGCAACTCACTCAATCAAAAAAATAAATCTCTTATTTCTAGATTAAACTGCTATTTATTCCATTTTGTTAGGTGTTTAGCAAAATCGTCTATTTCAACATCCTGTGTTGCCCAAGAAGTACAAAAACGTAACCCGATATGCGCCTCATCAATTGCCCCAAGATTATCGACCGAATAATGTGCAAGGATTTTCTTGGCTAATCGTTTTGGCACACTAACAAATAATTGATTGCTTTGTGGTTTACTTAAAAATGAAAATCCAGCATTTTCAAACAGTGTTTGCAGTTTATCTGCCATATAATTACTATGCTTACCTAGTTTGATATACAAGTTGTTTTGCATCAATGCATTCATCTGTACAGCAACAATCCAACTTTTAGCTAAAATTGCGCCTTTTTGCTTCATACTAAATCGAAAATCTTGGTTAATCGTCAGGTTATTAAACACCAATGCTTCACCCGCAAATGCCCCCACCTTCGTGCCACCTATATAAAAAACATCGGTATATTTAGCTAAATCCGGAAAGGTTAGATCATTATCTTTTGCGGCTAATGCCATTGCCAGACGTGCACCATCCAAATACAGATAAAGTTGATTATTTTGACAAAATTGATATAGCTTTTTAAGCTCTTGCTTACTATAAATAGTACCAAGTTCGGTGGTGTTTGAAATATACACTAATTTAGGTTGTACCATATGTTCATCATGATGATGTGCCAAAACGGGTTTTAGCAATTCAGGCGTCAATTTTCCATCTTGGCTTTTCACCGTTAATACTTTATGTCCTGTTGCTTCAATCGCCCCTGTTTCATGCACATTAATATGTCCACTTTCGGTCGCAATAACCGCTTGATAAGGTTTTAAAATATGCGAAATAACCGTTAAATTCGTGATAGTTCCACCTGGCATAAAATGTATATCTGCATTCGGCGATTTTAGACGCTTTTTGATATTTTCTTTAGCTTGATGACAGCACTCATCTAAACCATAGCCACTTAACTTTTTATTGGTCGTTTCAACAAAGCTTTTTAACAAGCTTGGATGCACTGTTTGGTTATAATCATTCAAAAAATCATACATATCATTACCTTTATTCCGACTTCATTTTTTAATATGATGTTATATTAATCGCATCTTCAATATAACACGATAAAGCAGAGAGTCTATGAACAATACAAAAATGATTGGAATTAGTGGCTATAGTGGCAGTGGTAAAACGACCCTACTCAAAAAAATAATTCCTTTATTGGTCGAACAGGGTTTTCGCATAGGCTCGTTAAAGCATGCGCATCATAATATTGAACTAGATATTCCTGGAAAAGATAGTTATGAACTGCGAAAAGCCGGTTCTTTACAAACCATTATTGCTTGTGATAACCGCTATGCATTTATTGAAGAGACCCCAAACAATCCTGTCGATTTATCGACACTGATTAACCAATTTAGCCATGTCGATATCGTTTTGGTTGAAGGATTTAAAGAAGAGAAAATACCTAAAATTATTTGTCATCGGCATACAAATCAACCTCAGCTGTATATTGACGAATATACCTTAGCCATCGCCAGTGATGAGCCATTAGAGAGTCATCTACCTGTATTTGATATCAATCAAGCCGATCCAATTGTTGAGTTTATAAAAGGATATTTATCATTGCCAAAACAGCATAAATAAAAGATAAAGGGTGTATTAACCTATCTTTTTAAGCAAACCGAAACAAAAAAGGGAAATACTTCATTTCCCTTTTATTTCAGCATAATCGCTTATTTATTTCGCAACAATCACCATTGCCGGACGAATTAAACGACCATTTAAGGTATAACCTTTTTGAATGGTATTGACGATTTGACCTGATTGATGATCTGGCGATTCAACCATGCTAATCGCTTGGTGAACATCAGGATTTAATTGTGAATCTACTGTGTTAATCACTTCAATCCCAAACTTTTTGACGGTATCTAAAAATGATTTTAAGGTAAGCTCTAATCCTTCAACAGTTGCTTGATGTTCAGGATTATTTCTATCGGTAGATTCTAGAGCTCGCTCTAAATTATCGATAACTGGCAACAGTTCATTCGAAAATTTTTCTAACGCAAATTTTCGTGCTTTATCAACGTCTTGTTCAACACGTTTACGAACATTATCAATCTCAGCACGGGCACGAATCATCGCCTCACTCTCATTTTTTTTCGCAATTTGTAATGCCTGTTCTAATTCAGCAATACGTGCATCTTTCGCTTTTAATTGCTCCTCGTAATTCGGTTCAGCTGGTGCTTCTGATTCTTTTGGTTCTTCTACCGCTACATCAATGTTAGGTTCATTTTCTGACATGTTCTTGTCTTGCTCTGTCATAAGGTACTCCAAATATAGTCGAAAACTTAGTGAATTAAGGTTATTATGGGGACGATTTTTGTTATTGCAAGGTTATCTCTATAGGTTAATATATATTTTTTTATTTTTAATTAAAAAAATCAATGATACTTAAATAAAAAAATGACAAGGATATTTTATGGGTGCACCATTTAAATGTATTGGTTTAGTTGGCATTCCACGCAAATTAGACGCTATCGAAACCCACAGAGTGCTTTATGATTGGTTAATCAAATTAGGTATTCGTGTTTTAGTTGAAGACCGATTAGCGGAATTTATTAAATTTCCAGCCAATGTCTATGCCAATTTGGATACGATTGGAGAACAAGCTGATCTGGCCATTGTTGTTGGTGGCGATGGCAATATGTTGCGTTCGGCTCGCTATTTATCACACTATAAAATTAGAGTAATCGGCGTGAATCGGGGTAATTTGGGGTTTTTAACCGACATTTCGCATGAGCAAGTCGTGGAACAGTTAAGTCCAGTTATTGCCGGAGAATATGACGATGACCCTCGCTTTTTACTTGAAGTTTCAATTTATGATAATGGCAATTTAATCAATTCCGGTTTTGCCGTTAATGAAATTGTCGTTACGCCCAACACGGTTGCGCATATGATTGATTACGATGTGTATATCAATGAACGCAATGCATTCTCACAGCGTGCGGATGGTTTAATTATTGCAACCCCAACCGGCTCTACCGCCTACTCCTTGTCTGCTGGTGGACCAATTTTAGCGCCTCACTTAGATGCACTCATTATTACACCAATGTTTCCACACTCATTGGCGGTAAGGCCATTAGTCATCAAAAGTGATAACCCTATCCATCTTAAGTTTCCAACCACTGCATTAGATTTGAATATTGCTTGCGATAGCCAAATTATTTTACCGGTCAAACCAAGCTATGATGTTATTATTCGCCGTTCTGGATATGAATTTAATTTAATTCATTCTAAAGATTATGATTATTTTAATAACCTTTCCAGTAAATTGGGTTGGTCACAAAAAATGTATTAAATCATTTAGCTAACCAATTTTAGACAGAAAATCATTATCGATCATGGCTCGCAGGGAATCATTTTAACCTGCGAGCATACCAAGAAGGTAAAAATGCTGTTATTTTAAATCAGTAGGGAATCACATAAGCCAACACATAAACAGTCAGGGATGAAAAAATCGCTGCAATCACATCATCCACCATAATACCAAAACCACCGGGCACACGCTTATCAAACCAACGAATAGGCCAAGGTTTTGCCATATCAAATACTCGAAAAGCAACAAAAGCAATCGCAATCCATAGTAGTGAATATTGTGGGATAAAAAATAGCGTTATCCACATACCAACAAATTCATCCCAAACGATATGCCCTGAGTCATGTGTATGTGTATCATCTGATGTCTTTTGACAAAGAAAACAGCCAAACATAAATGTCACAAAAATAAAGATCCAATATAAAATCGGTTGTAACTCGTTAAATAACAACCACAGCGGAATCGCCATTAATGACCCCATTGTGCCAGGCATAATTGGGGATAAGCCACTTCCTAATCCCACCGCTAAAAAATGGATCGGATTAGTAAGTTTTAAGTGTTTTTTAAAATCTTTATTACGTGCTTGTTTTGTCATGTTTGCTTTTAAATTTGATAAAATGATGCCGACTTAACGTCGGCAAACATAGCAAAATGCTGATAGTTAATTAGCATTTTTATTGATGAGTATTATATTATTCGTCTTTGGTTAACGTTGCAACCATTACGGCTTTAATGGTATGTAAACGATTTTCTGCTTCATCAAAAACAATACTGTGTCGAGATTCAAATACATCGTTAGTCACTTCTAAACCATCTGTTAAACCATATTGCGCTGCCATTTGCTTGCCGACGGTGGTATTCATATCGTGAAAAGCGGGCAAACAGTGCATAAATTTCACATCGGGATTATGAGTAAGATTAATCACATTTTGATTAATTTGATAAGGCGCTAACAGTTTGACCCGTTCATCCCAAACGTCTTTAGGTTCTCCCATGGAAACCCACACATCGGTATAGAGAAAATCAACGCCGTTAACACCATCAGCAACATCTTCTGTTAAAAGGATTTTAGCGCCTGTCGTTTTTGCTATATCTTGGCACTGTTTGACCAGTTCCGATTCGGGTTGGCACGCTTTAGGCGCCACTAAACGAATCTCCATACCCATTAAAGCTGCGCCTTCCATTAACGAATTCCCCATATTATTACGCGCATCACCTAGATAGGCGAATTTGACACTGCTTAATGCCCGATTGCCGATATGTTCTTTCATGGTCATAAAGTCAGCTAAAATCTGTGTAGGGTGTGCTTCGGTGGTTAATCCATTCCAAACTGGGACACCGGCATACTTCGCTAAAGTTTCGACAATATCTTGTCCATAACCTCGATACTCAATACCGTCATACATCCGTCCTAATACACGGGCTGTATCTGCAATAGATTCTTTATGGCCTATTTGGCTCCCACTTGGACCTAAATAGGTCACTTGGGCACCCTGATCAAATGCGCCCACTTCAAAAGCACAGCGCGTACGGGTTGAGTCTTTTTCGAAAATTAAGGCAATATTTTTACCCACCAGATGTTTTTTTTCAGTGCCTTGTTGCTTAGCGTGCTTTAATTGAATAGAAAGATCGATTAATTGATTAATTTCGCTTGGGGTGAAATCGAGTAAACGTAAAAAGTGGCGCTGATAAAAACCGTGCATGACGAGCTCCTAATCGAGATTATTATTCACGCCATTCTATTTGAATAATTATTCACTTTCAAGCTAAACATAATAATATCTTTGATAATTTATGTGATTCGTTACAAGTCTCAAAAATGAGACATTATTATTCAATTAATTTTAATAATATTGCTTTTTTTGTATAAAAAAGTGTAATAAAATGGCTAAATATTATCTTCTCAAGATTAATAGCAATGAATTTTTATTCATATATAATGATTTTTTATTCTTAAAGGTCTTTTTAATCATGCAAACTTATGCCCTCCTTATATTACAAGACGGTTCACAATTTATCGGTACATCTATCGGCGCTGAAGGTCAAACTGTTGGCGAAGTTGTTTTTAATACCTCAATGACTGGCTATCAAGAAATATTGACCGATCCCTCTTACTGTGAACAATTAGTTACTTTAACTTATCCACATATTGGTAATGTGGGCACTAATGATGCAGATGCTGAATCAAATCAAGTTTACGCAAAAGGACTTATTGTTCGTGATTTGCCACTATTAGCCAGTAATTATCGCTGTGAAAAAGATCTCTCCAGTTATCTAAAAAAACACAATGTTGTTGCTATTGCCGATATTGATACCCGCCGTTTAACCCGTATTTTACGTGAAAAAGGCGCACAACATGGCGTTATTGTAACGAACAAAGATAAACAGACTTTACTCGAAAATGCAGAAGCAACCAAACAAATAGCTCTCAATTTTAAAGGATTAACCGGACTTGATTTAGCTAAAGAAGTAACGTGTGCTAAAAGTTATTGTTGGACGCAAGGCATTTGGACAAGACAAAATGAGCATCCAACACCAAAACCTGAAAGTGCTTTACCCTATCATGTTGTTGCCTATGATTTTGGTGTTAAACAAACTATTTTACGAATGTTAGTTGAACGGGGTTGCAAATTAACCATTGTGCCGGCTAAAACGAGTGCCGAACAAGTTTTAGCATTACATCCTGATGGTATCTTTTTATCTAATGGGCCTGGCGATCCAGCACCGTGTACGTATGCCATAGATGCCATTAAGCAGTTTTTAACCACCAATATTCCGATATTTGGCATCTGTCTTGGACATCAGCTGTTAGCGCTAGCATGTGGTGCGAAAACCATAAAAATGAAATTTGGTCACCATGGTGGAAATCATCCGGTTAAAGATCTTGAGCATGATCGTGTTATGATTACCGCGCAAAATCATGGTTTTGCCGTTGATGAACACAGTTTACCGGCTCACTTACGTGTTACGCATCAATCCCTATTCGACGGCTCATTACAAGGTATTCATCATAATCAAAAACCCGCTTTTAGTTTTCAAGGACATCCCGAAGCCAGTCCTGGACCACATGATGCCGCCCCGCTTTTTGATCACTTTATAGAGTTAATTAAATTTTACCAGCAGGAGCAATAACATGGCTAAGCGAACAGACATCAACACTATTTTAATTATTGGCGCAGGCCCGATTGTTATTGGTCAAGCATGTGAATTTGATTATTCAGGCGCACAAGCCTGCAAAGCACTACGTGAAGAAGGCTATCGGGTTATTTTAGTGAATTCCAATCCTGCCACCATTATGACCGATCCTGAACTGGCAGATGCAACCTACGTTGAACCTATTCATTGGACAACGGTGAGCAAAATTATCGAACAAGAAAGACCCGATGCGATTTTACCCACAATGGGAGGACAAACTGCCCTTAACTGTGCTCTGGAACTTGAAAAACGCGGTATTTTAAAACAATTTAATGTTGAGATGATCGGTGCCACCGCTGACGCCATTGATAAAGCCGAAGATCGCAAACGTTTTGATCAAGCCATGAAAAAAATTGGTCTTGATACGGCTCGTTCGGGTATTGCCCATTCACTGACAGAAGCTTACACCGTACTCGAACAAGTAGGCTTTCCTTGCATTATTCGTCCTTCATTTACGATGGGCGGTACCGGTGGTGGAATTGCTTATAATACTCAAGAATTTGATGAAATTTGTACTCGAGGATTAGATTTATCACCAACGAAAGAACTACTGATTGATGAGTCATTGATCGGTTGGAAAGAGTACGAAATGGAAGTTGTGCGAGATAAAAATGATAACTGCATCATTGTCTGTTCAATTGAAAATGTTGACCCTATGGGCATTCATACCGGCGATTCCATTACTGTTGCCCCTGCTCAAACCTTGACAGATAAAGAGTATCAAATCATGCGTAATGCCTCGATAGCGGTACTTCGTGAAATTGGGGTAGAAACAGGCGGATCAAATGTTCAATTTTCGGTCGATCCCAAAACTGGACGCTTGATTGTCATTGAAATGAACCCACGGGTATCACGCTCATCCGCATTAGCGTCAAAAGCAACTGGTTTTCCTATCGCTAAAATCGCCGCAAAACTGGCAGTCGGTTATACTCTTGATGAACTCGCCAATGATATTACAGGCGGTAGAACACCGGCATCATTTGAGCCTTCGATCGACTATGTCGTCACTAAAATTCCACGTTTTAACTTTGAAAAATTTGCCGGTTGTAATGATCGCTTAACCACACAAATGAAATCAGTAGGTGAAGTCATGGCGATTGGGCGCACTTTTCAAGAATCATTGCAAAAAGCGCTACGAGGACTTGAAGTCGGTGCGTGTGGTTTTGATCCGAAAATTGACAATTATGATGATGAAAAAAACCTCAATAAAATACGTTATGAGCTACAAGAAGCCGGTTCTGAACGAATTTGGTATATTGCGGATGCCTTTAGAGCCGGTTTCAGTTTAGACGACGTCTTCACATTAACCAATATTGATCGCTGGTTTTTAGTGCAGATTGAAGAACTTATCAGCCTTGAAAACCAACTAAAATCGCAATCATTCGCTAGCTTTAATTCAGAATCATTACGGCAACTTAAGCGTAAAGGTTTTTCAGATTTACGAATCGCTAAACTGCTGAATGTTAAAGAGCAAGACGTTCGTGATCGACGAAACCAATACCATATTCATCCGGTTTATAAACGGGTTGATACTTGTGCAGCAGAATTCTCAACCGATACGGCTTATCTTTACTCAACCTATGAACAAGAGTGCGAAGCCAAACCACAATTTCATCGCCCCAAAATTATGATATTAGGCGGTGGACCTAATCGGATTGGGCAAGGTATTGAGTTTGATTACTGTTGCGTGCATGCAGCACTAGCATTACGTGAAGATGGTTATGAAACCATTATGGTTAACTGTAATCCTGAAACGGTATCAACTGATTATGATATTTCAGATCGACTCTATTTCGAGCCTGTCACATTGGAAGATGTGCTAGAAATTGCCTACGTTGAAAAGCCAAACGGTATAATCGTCCAATATGGTGGACAAACACCACTTAAATTGGCTCGAGCACTGGAAGCAGCAGGATTACCAATTATTGGTACTTCACCTGATGCAATCGATCAGGCTGAAGATCGTCAACGCTTTCAAGCCATTGTTGAAAAATTAAAGTTGAAACAGCCGGTTAATGCTACTGTAACTGATATTGAAGAAGCCGTCATTAAAGCCGAACAGATTGGCTATCCATTAGTGGTCAGACCCTCTTACGTGCTTGGCGGTCGGGCAATGGAGATTGTTTATAATGAATCCGATTTAAGGCGATATTTTAAAACTGCTATCAGCGAATCTAACAATGCGCCTGTATTGCTTGATCACTTTCTAGATGACGCAATTGAAGTTGATATTGATGTGATTGCCGACGGCGAACAAATTATGATCGGCGGCATTATGGAGCACATTGAGCAAGCGGGTATTCATTCAGGCGATTCCGCTTGTTCATTACCCACTTATACATTAAGTCCGGACATTTTAGACAAATTGCGCAAACAAGCCAAACAGTTAGCCTTGGAACTTAATGTTAAAGGTTTGATGAATGGGCAATTTGCCGTCAAAGATAATCAAATTTATTTGATTGAAATCAACCCTCGAGCTGCTCGCACCGTGCCATTCGTGTCGAAAGCAACAGGACTGCCACTTGCCAAAATTGCCGCTAGGGTCATGACAGGTCAAACACTTGCTAAACAAAATATGACCAGTGAGCTTATTCCACCTTATTACTCAGTAAAAGAAGTGGTTTTACCATTTAATAAATTTAGTGGCGTTGACCCAATTTTAGGGCCAGAAATGCGATCCACTGGTGAAGTAATGGGAATCGGTAAAACCTTTGCCGAAGCTTTTGCTAAAGCACAACTAGGTAGCTTATCGAATATGAAAAAATCGGGGAAAGCGCTCTTATCAGTTCGTGATCAAGACAAAACTCGCTTGTTAGCGATCGCTAAACGACTCATTGCGCATGGGTTTAGTATTGATGCCACTTTTGGCACTGCTAAAGCATTACAACAAGCCGGCATACCATGCCAAATGGTCAAAAAAGAAAACGAAGGACGCCCAAATATTCATGACCATATTAAAAACGGCGAATATAGCTATATTCTTAATACTACATCAGGGCGAGCAGCCATTGAAGCATCGAAAATTCTGCGTCGTAGTGCAATACAGTACAAAGTTCACTATGATACAACGATGAACGCCGCTTACGCCACCACGGTTGCATTAGACTGCGATCCAGCACAATATGTTGTTTCATTGCAAACACTTTACGCATAAATATTGGGTAAAAAGTAAGCCTATAAAATAAATAGTGACTGACATATGTGCTGAGAACAAGAAACCTTAATACTATTAAAATATAGTATTAAGGATATTTTTAAATGGTAGCGTTAATTTAATCTTTCCACATAAACATGAACCATGATATTGATTAGACATTTTTTTCCTTTCTTTCTTGAATAAATAACAATTACTCTAATATGAAATAAATAGCAGCCTAGCTTTTAATCAAAAAACAAAGTGATTTTTATCTAAAAAATTTAAGAAAAGGCGTACATTTTAGTAAAGAAAGTGTCTATTTATAGATAATGTGTTCAAAAATGGGGCAGTTACGCGAAAAAGGTATTGCTTTATTATTTTAATACTATAATATAGCGACCTCTTTGACGCGGGGTGGAGCAGCTTGGTAGCTCGTCGGGCTCATAACCCGAAGGTCGTTGGTTCAAATCCAGCCCCCGCAACCAATTCTTCAAGATTTCAGCTTTTTCTATCAGTTACACATTATGCCGATTTAGGTACTGCAAGTAACGTTGATACTGCCTCACTGATTCTTCTGGCAATATAGCTATTATTCATCGTATACAAATGGATACCATCAACATCTTGTGAAACAAGATCAACAATCTGATCAATAGCATAAGCAATCCCTGCATCACGAAACGCATCAGGATGATGTTCATATTTTTCCATCATCTGTTTAAACTTCTTCGGAAGATTAACCCCACACATCGATATCATGCGCTCAATTTGGTTTTTATTCGTCACCGGCATAATACCTGCTTCTATCGGTACGTTAATTCCCATATCATGTGCTTTATCTAAAAAAGTATAAAAATAGTCATTATCAAAAAAGAGCTGTGATATAAGTTGATCCGTTCCGGCATTGACCTTTTCTTTTAAATGTATCAAATCTTGTTTTAGGGTTGAGGTTTCAAGATGCCCTTCCGGATAACAAGCACCTATTACATTAAAATCCCCATTTTCTTTAATATATGAGACCAATTCACTGGCATAACGAAAATCATCTTTAGGCGCAATATTAGGATTAATATCGCCTCGTAAGGCAAGCACATTATCAATACCAGCACATTTAAGATCATGAAGAATTTTTTGCATTTCTGCTTTATCAAAACTAATACCGGGTAAATGGGCAACACTCTCAATACCATAAGTGTGTTTGACCGAGTGGGCAATATCAATAGTGGTTTGACCGTTCAAACTGCCACCAGCCCCATAAGTTACACTGATAAAATCAGGCTTAAAATAGCCAAGTTCGCGTAATGTGCTATAGATAGTCTCTAAAGGCGACGTTTTTTTAGGTGGAAACACTTCAAAAGAGAACACCGTTTTTTTATTAAAAAGTAAATTTGTTTTCATTTGTTTCATCCATTCGTGTGCCAACGATTGTCCTTACTGACATTTCCGCCGCTCAAAATCGGCGGCGGAATAATAAGGCTTAACAACGTTATTTAGCGTTACAAAAGCTTATCAATTGAGTGTTTTTCGAACTTCTAATGTTGCTTGAACTAAATGTTCTAAGCTTTCAACAACTTCTTTTTCGCCACGCGTTTTTAAACCACAATCTGGATTAATCCATAATTTTTGCTTTTCAATTTTAGCCAGTAACTTCTCAATCGTGGCTTTAATTTCGGCAACCGGTGGGACACGAGGTGAATGAATATCATAAACACCTGGCCCAACTTCTGTTTTAAAGTGATTAGCTTTAAGTACATCAATCAATTGCAGATTTGAACGAGAAGCTTCAAACGAAATCACATCAGCATCCATTGCATCAATATCTTTGATGATGTCAGCAAATTCGCTGTAACACATATGCGTATGAATTTGTGTATCAGCTTGTACTTTGCTGTGAACTAATCTAAATGCTGGAATAGCCCAATCTAAATATTCACTATTCCAATCCGCTTTACGTAGTGGTAATTTCTCTTTTAGCGCCGCCTCATCAATTTGGATAACTTTAATACCCGCCGCTTCAAGATCTAACACTTCATCACTGATTGCTAAACCAATTTGGAAGACTGATTCTTTTTGTGAAATATCTTCACGAGGGAACGACCAGTTAAGGATCGTGACTGGGCCGGTTAACATGCCTTTAACAGGTTTATCAGTGAGGCTTTGTGCGTACTGTGAATACTCAACAGTAATGGGTTTAGAGCGTGAAATATCACCCCAAACAATAGGTGGTTTAACACAACGAGTACCGTATGATTGCACCCATGCTTTTTCAGTAAAGACAAAACCATTTAAACTTTCGCCAAAATACTCGACCATATCATTACGTTCAAATTCACCATGAACTAACACATCAATACCAATCTTTTCTTGGAGCTTAATGCATTCTGCAATTTTTTGCTTATTAAACTCAGTATATTCATTCAAACAAATTTCACCTTTTTTGAATTTTGCTCGATTTAAACGAACATCAGGAGTTTGTGGGAATGAACCAATCGTTGTTGTTGGTAGAAGTGGCAAATTGAAGGCTTTTTTCTGTGCTGCTTCACGCACTGAAAACGCTGGCAAACGAGTAAAATCGGATTCTTTTAATGCAGCAACTTTCTGACGTACTGCTTGATTAGCGCCTTCACGTTCACGCGTAAATAACGTTTGATTAGCTTTAAACGCTGCATGATTTTCAGGTTGAGACTCGTTAACTAATAACCCCAGTTCAGCAAGTTCTTGAAGTTTTTCTTGAGCAAAAGCAAAATAAGCACGTTGTTGAATCGTTAACTTTGTTTCATTTTGCAATGTGTAAGGCACATGGAGTAAAGAACATGACGTATTGATCACCACTTTACCCGCTTTTTGTTTAATTTTAGTCACTAATGCCAATGTTTTTTGATAATTATTTTTCCAAATATTTTTACCATTAACCACACCAGCAAATAACACTTTATCAGACGGGAATCCATGATTTTCAAGTAATGCTAATGACTGCTTGCCTTCAACAAAATCCAGTCCAATACCATCAAATGGTAGCGCCACCAATTCTTTGTAGCAATCACGAACATCACCAAAATAGGTTTGTAACACGACTTTAGTTGTCCCTTTAACCGATAAGATCGCCTGATAAAGTTCAGTAAATAAAGCAATATCATCTTTATTTAAGTCAGTCACCAAAATTGGTTCATCAATTTGAATCCACTGTGCACCTAGTGTCGTAAATTTTTGAATGATGTCTTGATAAGCTTTAATAATATCAGCTTTAAAATCAACCAGTTTTTTATTTCCTAAATACTGTGCAAGTTTGAAAAATGTTAACGCACCAATAACAACTGGTTTAGTTTGTATACCAAGTGCTTTCGCTTCTTGATATTCATCAAAAGGCTTTGTGCCAGCTAATTTAATCTGTACTGAATCTTCAATTTCAGGTACTAAGTAGTGATAGTTGGTGTTAAACCACTTTTTCATTGCCAATGCACGAACATCACCTTTCTCACCTTGATAACCCCGTGCCATTGCAAAATAACGATCCAATTCCGGTAAACTTAAATCTTGGTAACGTTTTGGAATAACATTGAGTAAACAAGCGGTATCTAATACTGCATCATAAAACGAAAAATCATTTGAGGAGATAAAAGCAATGTTATGTGATGCTTGTTGTTGCAAATGCTCAGCACGTAGTGCTTTAGCGTCACTTAATAATTCAGTCTGGCTTTTATTGCCTTTAAAATAAGCTTCGGTAGCAAATTTAAGTTCACGAAGCTTACCAACACGAGGATATCCAATTACAGCAGTATTCATTTTTTGTTTTCCTTTCATCACATTTTTTAAGTAGCAAAAAAGATAACAAAAAAAACTGTTATTGAATAATTCTAGTTTTTTATTGATTGATATAGTTTTTTTCTATATCTAAACATCAAAAAAAATCCCTCTAACGTTATATTGTCAGAAGGATTTTAGTTAATTTTTTAGAAAAATGGACTATTTACGCCATTCACCACGAATAGGTCTTGAAAAATAAGCAAGTACGGCAATCATACAAATTTCAATCGACACACCCCAGTAGATATGTCCTAAAAATTCACTCCAAAGTTCATAACCATTTAAATTCCATAACCAACCTACTGTACCCTCTGGATCGTAAGCAGGATGACGGAAACCAAGTAGTGGAATTAAAAAGCCATGCATGGTGACGGTAATGATAATGCCGTAAAATGCACCATACCATAATCGGATTTTATTCCAAAAGTAGGCAATAAACACATAGACAAAAGCAAATGCAAAACTAAATAGCCAGTGATAAAGTGTCACTGCACCTGAAACGATAGCCGTTTGATAAGCATAATCAAGCGAGTGAGAATTAATACCTAACCAACCAAGCCATGCATCAATATGTGCTGCAGGAGGAGAAACTTCACCGGGTACACGAGGAGGCATGTTGACTTCTGAGCCCCATTTAACTAACGCACTAATGAATCCACCAATCAGAGTTGTCCAAATAATAATTTGACGATTTGTTTTATTTCCAAACATGTTAAATGTCCTTAATTATTGTTAAAATTTTCCAAATTATATTGCATAATAATTTAGGTTGAAAGAGGGTATAATAAGATTAATTCACAAGAAAATCTATTATAATAATTGGTAAAACTTGATCTAAAACTCATTTTACAAAGAAAAATATTCAATTTTTTCATATTTCATCGTAAATTCACGGGATTTTCGTTATTTAACTTTTATAAAAAACAAATGACAGTGGATATTCAAATCATCAATAAACACGAGTTTTCTTACAAAACACCATTAAACTGTATTTATTTACAGTATTTTTGTTGCTATACTGCTCATATTATCACTAGCCTTACTGATTAATTTTTTATGATAACTCAACTTACTATCAATAATTTTGCTATCATCGATCACCTGTTAGTTGACTTTACAACCGGGATGACTGCTATAACCGGTGAAACCGGAGCAGGGAAATCGATCGCTATTGATGCTTTAGGGCTCTGTTTAGGCAATCGTTCCGATGCTTCATCTATCCGTTTAGGTGCTGAACGTGTCGATATTTCAGCCAGCTTTGTGCTTGATGACACACCAGCCGCCTTTTCTTGGCTAACCGAAAATCAACTAGACGAAGGTAATGAATGTATATTACGACGAGTTATCAATCAAGATGGACGTTCAAAAGCCTTTATTAATGGTCGTGCTGTGCCCATATCCCAACTCAAAGAGTTAGGACAAATGTTAATCCAAATTCATGGACAACATGAACCCCAACGTCTTTTACGAGGTGAATATCAGCAGTTATTACTCAATCATTATATGAATGAGCCATCACTGCTCAATCAAATGCAGCAAGCTTATAAGCAATGGAAAGTAGCACGCCAGACTTATGAACAGTATCAAGCATCACGACAAGAACGTGAAGCACATGTTCAGTTATTACAATATCAACTTAAAGAGCTAAATGAATTTTCGCCTATTGAAGGGGAATACCAACAAATTGATGAAGAATACAAACGTTTATCGAATAGTGAACAGTTAATTCAGCTTAGCCAACAATCGGTGATGCTTTTAGATGAAGCTGATGAATACAATGTCAGTAATCTACTTGGTAGTGTTAAAAACAGTGTGCAGGAGTTATCCGAACTCGATCCAAATTTAAGTAACGTGTTTAACATGCTGGAAGAAGCCACTATCCAGATCAAAGAAGCCAGTTATGAACTGCGCCATTACAGCGAAAGTTTAGAGCTTGATCCAACGCGTGTCATGCAACTTGAACAACGGCTATCAAAGCAAATAGCGCTTGCCCGTAAACACCATGTTGCACCAGAGGCACTTCCTGAATTGCATCAGAATTTGCTTACCGAATTCAAACAGATTAATCAACAAGATGAACAAAGTGAACAACTAAAGGCAGATATTACCAAATATCATCAATTTGCACTTGAAATTGCCCAAAAATTACATCAAAAACGCTTAACGAGCAGTAAAGCATTAGCTAAAAAAGTCACGGCTATTATGCATGAATTATCTATGCCTAATGGACAATTTAGCATTGATATAACCTTTGATGAAACGCGTTTAAATGGAGACGGCGCCGATCAAGTTACTTTTTTAGTTACGACCAATGTCGGACAGCATGCCTTGCCCCTCGCCAAAGTGGCATCTGGCGGTGAATTATCACGTATTGCGCTAGCAATACAGGTTTTGACAGCTCAAAAAATGGATACACCGGCACTGATATTTGATGAAATCGATGTGGGCATTAGCGGCCCTACTGCTTCTAAAGTTGGGCAATTATTAAGACAACTTGGACAATCTACCCAAGTTATTACCGTTACTCACTTACCACAAGTTGCGGGACAAGCTAATCAACACTATTTTGTCAGTAAGCAAACTAACAGCAAACAGACATCAACTGATATGCAAAAATTAGACAATAATGGACGTTTAAATGAATTAGCCCGACTTTTAGGCGGAGATAAAATTACTGATGCAACATTAGCCAATGCGAAAGAGTTACTTATTATCTAAATGAATTGTGGTAATATAGTGATTTTGATTTGAAGGTGAAGGAAACTTGATCATGAATCTTTCTGGTAAACATATTTTATTAGGAATTACAGGAGGCATAGCTGCTTATAAATGCCCGGATCTTGTTCGCCATTTAAAAAAAGCGGGAGCGGACGTAAGAGTAATCGTCACTGACTCGGCTAGCCATTTTGTCACAACAATGACGTTACAAGCCGTTTCAGGTAATCCTGTTTCAACTGATTTATTTGATCCTTCTGCTGAACTCTCTATGAGCCATATTGAACTGGCAAAATGGACGGATTTAGTATTAATCGCCCCTGCAACAGCGAATATTATTGCTAAAATAGCCAATGGCATTGCCGATGACCTGCTATCAACGGTTTGTTTAGCAACATCAGCAAATATTGCGTTAGCACCAGCCATGAATCAACAGATGTATAAAGCAGCAGCAACCCAACATAATCTATCTGTACTAAGTAACCGAAATACATTCATTTTAGGTCCCGACGATGGTTTTCAAGCTTGCGGTGATTACGGCCCAGGACGAATGGTTGAACCTCAAGCAATTGTCGATCAAATTGAACGTTGTTTTTCAACTTCATCTGCATTATCAGGCATATCGCTAACCATCACGGCTGGCCCAACGATTGAAGAGTTAGATCCTGTTCGATATATTAGTAATTATAGTTCAGGAAAGATGGGATTTGCTATTGCTAAAGTTGCCGCTGATATGGGTGCAAAGGTAACCCTAATAAGTGGTCCGGTAAATTTAGATACGCCCAAAAATGTGAATCGAATTGATGTAAAAAGTGCAAATGAGATGTATAACGAAGCGTTAAAATTTGCTAAACAATCATCTATTTTTATCGGGTGTGCCGCCGTTGCCGACTATCGAGCAGAAACTATCGCCAAAAATAAAATTAAAAAGACAGATAATAGTAATGAATTATTGATTAAGTTAGTCAAAAATCCTGACATTATTGCGCATATTGCAGCGTTAAAAGAACAGCGCCCTTTTGTGGTTGGTTTTGCGGCTGAAACCGAAAATGTTAAAAATTATGCCTTAAAAAAATTAACAGCTAAAAACCTAGATTTGATTTGCGCTAATGATGTTTCTGATAAAAAAATTGGCTTTAATTCTGAGCAAAATGCATTAACACTTTATTGGCAAAATGGTGAACAAACATTACCATTAAGTAGTAAAAAACAATTAGCAACACAGTTACTTGAAGTTGTTATAACACGATATAAAGCGAGTCATGATGAAAAGAAAAATTGATATTAAAATATTAGATAAACGTTTAGGTAATGATTTTCCGCTTCCAACCTATGCAACCGAAGGATCGGCTGGCATTGATCTACGAGCAATGTTTGATAAAACAACCGAGATAAAACCCGGTGAAACCATTTTAACGCCAACAGGTTTATCCATGCATATTGCAGATCCGACTTTAGCGGCATTAGTTTTACCTCGATCAGGGTTAGGATCTAAAAATGGGATTGTACTTGGTAATTTAGTGGGTCTCATTGATTCAGATTACCAAGGTCAGTTATTTGTACCGGTATGGAACCGTAGTCAAACTCCATTTGTGATTGAAGCAGGTGATCGCATTGCCCAGTTAATTATTGTTCCTGTCATACAAGCAGAATTTAATATTGTTGATGAATTTACAGCGTCAGCACGCGGCGAAGGTGGATTTGGGCATTCGGGTAAAAAATGATTGTGAGCAGCAAAAATAAAAATAGGAAAGAAGATATACTGCAAGCTTTAGCCACCATGCTTGAATCTAATGAAGGTACCCAACGCATTACTACAGCAAAGTTAGCAGCAAGTGTTGGTGTATCAGAAGCTGCACTTTATCGACATTTTCCGAGTAAAACTAAAATGTTTGAAAGTTTAATTGTCTACATTGAAGATATTTTACTTTCTCGCATTAATGTCATTATGCAAGATGAGCTAAATACCTTTGTCCGTTTACAGTTAATTCTTGCATTAATATTGGGTTTTTCTGAAAAAAATCCCGGATTAACCAGAATTATGACTGGGCATGCCTTAATGTTTGAACAAGAGCAACTTCAAGAACGTATTAGTCAGCTATTTGAACGAATTGAAACTCAAATTAAGCAAGTATTACGTGAACGAAAAATTCGTGAAGGCGTTGCATTTACCACCGATGAGCGAATTTTATCCAGCCAATTATTAGCATTTTGTGAAGGGATGATGGTTCGCTATTCTCGTTCCGGCTTTAAATATTTACCAACCACCAATTTTGATACACGTTGGGCGTTATTAGCGAAACAATTAATTTAAACATATAAAATAATCTTTAACTAACTGCTCTATAATCTTTATTGAGGATAATATATGGATTTTGAAAATATTTTAAAGCAGATAGTCACACTTATTGATAAATATGACGGCGTAGTAATTGGTTATATTCTTCATTTCTGCTTTGCTATTATCATTTTTATCATTGGTCGAATTATTGCCAAGTTCATTAGCCGTCAGCTAAAACGCATATTAACCATTCGCCAAGTTGATCCTACCGTTGTAAAATTTGTTAGTGCTTTATCTTATTACGCCATTATCATAATGACATTAGTTGCCGTATTAGGGCAATTAGGTGTACAAACTGCATCAATTGTTGCTGTCATTGGTGCTGCCGGTTTAGCGGTCGGTTTAGCATTACAAGGTTCATTATCGAATTTCGCTGCCGGAGTAATTTTGATCATTTTCCGTCCGTTTAAAGTCGGCGAGACAGTGGTGATTAACAATCAAAGAGGAGTAATTGATTCAATTCAAATTTTCTCAACCTCAATTGTCACACCGACTAATGAAGTGGTTGTCATCCCGAATGGGCAAGTGGTAAGTGCCAATATTATTAATTATAGTCGTCTACCTGAAAGACGTTTAGATCTAGTGATTAATGTTGGTTATAACTCCGATATCCAGAAAGTTTATCAAGTACTTAATCAAGCGGTTAATCAAACCAGCAATATATTAACCACTAAAAAACCAATTATCCGTTTAGATGTACTTGATGCATCATCAATGAATTTTAATGTTTTAGTTTGGACACTAAACGAAAATTATGGCGCTTTGAAAGCGGAGTTACTCGAAAATATTAAAAACGCATTAACTGAGAATAATATTAATATTCCTTATCCAACAATGGATATCAATGTCACCACCAACCACTAATGAGTGAGTTGTTTTCTTTTACTTCCGTCGATCAACGTCGACGGAAATTGAAACAACCTCTTTTTCATATAAAATATCTTGATTCATATTTAAGGCTGGTTTGTCACAATCAGGGCATCCAACCACTTTCGCTGGCACACCGGCAACCGTTGTATGCTCAGGAACAGGCTCTAACACGACCGAACCAGCACCAATTTTTGCCCCTTTTCCGATTTCAATATTGCCTAATATCGTAGAGTGAGCCCCTATCATTACCCCTTCACGAATTTTAGGATGCCGATCACCGTTTTCTTTACCTGTACCACCTAAGGTCACAGATTGCAAAATCGATACATCATTTTCAATAACGACCGTTTCACCAATTACAATACCGGTTGCATGGTCAAACATCACACCACAGCCAATTTGGGCTGCTGGATGAATATCAACACCAAAAACAATGGCGATTTGACTTTGTAAAAAAATAGCCAACGACTTACGATCTTGTTTCCAAAGCCAATGGGCAATTCGATAAGCCTGTAACGATAAAAAGCCTTTGTAATAAAGTAACGGGGTCGAATAGTAGTTTGTTGCTGGATCGCGTACATAAACCGCTAAGATATCTGTCACAGCTGATTGAATAATCGTGGTATCTGCCTCATAAGCTTGCCTTGCAATTTCACGAATTTCAATTGCCGGCATTACTTGGGTAACGAGTTTATTCGCCAAAATATAACTTAATGCACTACCCAAGTTTTTATGATTAAGTAAAGTTGCATGGAAATAACTCGCTAACATTGGCTCGCTTTCAACTAATTGAGAAGCTTCCTGCCGAATGGTGTGCCATAACATATCTGCTTCAACCACTTTTTTCGTAATGTTCACAATGACGACCTATAAATATTAATCACAATAGTCAACATTGTTTCGCAAACTTATCAAGTAAGCAAGTGTTGTATTTTATTATCATCATTTAAATAGCAAAATGGAAACAATCTGTTTCCATATTTTTGACGATTTTTACGATGATAATGAAGATTCTAGCTTAGCTTTTTTTTCATCACACAAGGTAAATATAGCAATGACCAAAATCAATAGAACAATACCGGCAAGAGCATAAAATGTGGTTGAATATCCGGTAGTATCAAATAGTTTTCCGACTAACCATGAAAGCACAATAACCCCAATATTTGATGAGATATTAAAGCCAAC
Organism: Gilliamella sp. CG25; assembly: GCF_046635705.1. Lineage (NCBI taxonomy): Bacteria > Pseudomonadati > Pseudomonadota > Gammaproteobacteria > Orbales > Orbaceae > Gilliamella > Gilliamella sp. CG25. The sequence goes on from NZ_JBIDFJ010000003.1 coordinate 247,444, forward strand.
TAAATATAATGTCGAAGACAATCTTTCATCAAAATTCGCAACAACATATTTAAATACGGCTAAAATAAATAATGGGGTTTCAATAGCATGAAAAAGTTTCACTAATGAAATTAAATACACATTATCTAATGTTGCTGATAATGCAATTCGGCAAATCATCACTAACGCTGCCACTAATAACGCTCTTTTAGCGCCAATTTTATAAATAATGTATGGAGCTAAAATCATACAGATAGCTTCTAAAAAAACTTGGAAAGAGTTCAAATAACCATATACTTTGTAACCCCATTCTTGTTGAGAAAAAAAAGTGGTATAGAAATTAGGAAATAATTGCTGATCGTAAATGGTATAAAAACTATTGGTTCCAATAATAAAGAAAACAAATAACCAAAACTTTTTCATGCCAAATAAGGACACTATTTCACTCATCGTTGGAATAGTTGATGTTTTTTCAACAACAAGATGGTTATCACTTTCTGGTGAGGACTCCGAATAATGTTTAGGTTTAAATAGGATATTAATGGTAAAAAAGATTGCTGCAACAGCCGATGCCATCCAAAAGTTAATATGCGGGTTTATACCAAATAAAATACCGGCAACAAAGGTTGCTGCGGCATAACCAAATGATCCCCAAAAACGAGCAGGACCAAATTCAAAACCAAATAATCGACTTATTCGCTCAATAAAAGAATCAACTAAAGCACATCCAGAGATAAACCCAGCGCTTAATACCGGCGCACCAATGCAAGCACCAAGAATAAAATCGTGTTTTAATAAGGGTTCATAGACATAAATCATAAATGGACCAATCAGCAACATCATAATACTTTGAAACGTAATAACTGCTTTACCGATCTGTAATTTATCTTGAATAATGCCATAAAAGATCATAAAAAACATAGCGGCGGCAGAGTTGGCTGCGTAAACAATTCCTAACTGCTCGCCCGATAATCCAATTGTACTTTTAAGCCATATGGCGTAAAAAGACCACCAAAGAGACCATGCTGCATAAAAGGTTATAAGATAACCTGATGAGAACCAATAATTTTTATTTTCTACCGTTTCTATCGTTTTCATATTTTAGTACTCTTATATTATGGAAGTTTAACGTTAACATGTTAATGTTAACATTATTGTCATAAATGAAACTAAATAGATAGAATCAGATATCATAAATGTTACATTCCTCACACTTTTTATCATTTTTATTTGTGGTATCATCACATTAAGTAATTACTAATTATTAACCTTTTAATGCTGAGCAAAAGGATTTAACTATGGCTTCACTTAAGGATGTCGCAAAGTTAGCATCGGTTTCATTGATGACTGTTTCGCGTGCAATCAATAATCCTGAAAAATTAAATAAAGAAACATATAAACGGGTAAAAAAAGCAATTGAACAACTCAATTATGTTCCCGATTTATCTGCACGAAAAATACGTGGTGATCATTCTGGTCCACATGCTATCGGTGTCTTAGCATTAGAAACCGCCACGACACCGTTTTCAGTTGAACTGCTACAAGCTATTGAACGAACAGCCCAGCAACATGGCTGGAATACGTTTATTGTCAATTTATTTGACGATAAAGACGCGAATCATGCCATTAACACGCTATTGTCTTATCGCCCTAATGGCATTATTTACACCACCATGGGACTAAGAAAAGTTGAGCTTCCTGAAAGATTACTTGGTAAAAATGTGGTGCTCGCCAACTGTATTAGTGATTCCGAACAATTAGCTTGTTATATTCCTGATGACTACTCGGGTCAATACCAAGCAATGCAGCAAGTCATTAATAAAGGTTATCAAAAACCGCTTTGTATCTATTTATCCGAACATACTTTAGCCGGTAGCATTAGACGTCAAGCAGCAGAACAAGCTTGGCTTGATGCAGGTAAAAATTTAGATGACCTAATTAGTTATCATACATCCACATCTCAAGGTAATCTTGCGCAAGAATATATGATGACAGTTGAAATATTAAAACAACACTGTGTTAGAAAACCTGAATTTGATGTATTAATTTGTGGTAATGATCGGATCGCTTTTGTTGCTTATCAATATTTATTAAGTAATGGTTTCCATATTCCTAACGATGTTGCTATTTTAGGCTATGATAATATGGTGGGTACTGGCGAGCTTTTTTATCCCTCTTTAACGACGGTACAGCTTCCCCATTATGAAATAGGCGAACAAGCAGCTTTACATATCATCACAGGTCAAACCCAAAAAACGGTAACACAAGTTGCATCAGCATTTTTACAACGCCAATCTTTATAGACACAGTGACAAACCCACCAGACGAGATGGTGGGTTAATGACTCATGATTGATAGATTGATTTTAATTGCCAGCTCTCTAATTTAATGATTTTAGCCTGCCCATTTTCTGCAAATAAATTCACCTTTCTTGTCGCAGGTAATTTCGGGTAAATACGACTAGACAAGCTATATAAATCCTTATTCACAAAAACTTCTACGGATGATGCATCAACATAAATATGTAAGCTTAACTTATCGGTTTTTGGTAATGGTACACTACGGTAACCTTTAAGCTCTAAACCAGAAAGACTTCTATCAAGTACAATGCGATTAGATTGTAAATCAATAAATAACAACGTTGCTTGTTTACCATCTTCAGTTGCTGCCAGTTGCAAGCCAAAACGTTCTGCATTACTTTCAGAGAGATCAATTTCGACATTAAGTTCACAACTAATTGATTCAATCGACGTATTTTTTAATTCACTACTCAGCAATATATTGGTTAATGATTGAGGTTTTTCACGTAATACTTCAAGTTCTTTAATCGGTCTGTTACGAACATTATTGTCTGCATCTAAGATCAATTCACGGGGTAAGGTAAATGCCCCCATCCATTTATCTTTTTTGCTCGGCATGACTGATTCCCACATATCCATCCAAGCAAAAATAATTCGACGTCCATCTGCTGCAAGAAACGATTGAGGGGCATAAAAATCATGACCAAAATCCATTTCTTGAAAAGGTTTAATAACAGAAAATTTTTGTCCTGGTTGCCAATCACCAACAATATAACCTGATTGAAACCGATTACGATATTGGTAACCTTTAGCTTTCATACCTTGCGGAGAAAACATTAAAATCCATTTGTCACCTAACGGAAAAAAATCAGGGCATTCAAGCATATAAACATCAGGATCGATATCACTTATCACAACATGATCAAATTGCCATTTTTTAAGATTTTGTGAGCGATACAGTAAAACTTTGCCCACATCGTTGCGATCTCGCTGGCCGACAACCATCCACCATATCCCATCTTGTTGCCAAACCTTGGGATCGCGAAAATGCATGATGCCATCTTCTGGCGTTAAAATCGTTCCCTGTTTTTCAAAATGAATACCGTCTTTACTGATAGCAAGGCATTGGGTTTGCCGAATTTGCTCATCGTTACCTTGACCATTTAACCAAATATGCCCCGTATAAATTAAATATAATTCGCCATCTTTTTCGACTGCCGAACCGGAAAAACAGCCACTTTTATCAAACTCTTGATCGGGTGCAATGGCTATGGGTAATCTTCGCCATGTCACTAAATCATCACTAACAGCGTGCCCCCAATGCATCGGTCCCCAGTTTTCATCATAAGGATGATGTTGATAAAAGGCATGATACTGCCCTTTAAAGTAAATCAAACCATTTGGATCGTTCATCCATCCCGATTGTGGTGCTAAATGAAAATGTGGGTAATACTGTTTATTCATGGTCGTTTCTAATTGCAAAACAGCTTGATTTGCTTTATCAATAGCAGTAGACATAAAATCCCCTTTGTTCATCCGATATCAGATTTATCTGATTATATGGTATATTAATTTAATTGTTAACGTTAACTATAGATAAATTAAGCGATAAAATATGTGATGAAAGTCACACATTTTTAACGTTAACAATGAATTTTTTTTGAAATGATTTAGTCTATGGCGAATGACTAATTATTAAACTTGGTTTAATCTGTATGTAGCAGACGATATCAATAAGAAATATCGTCAACCTATTTACAGACCTTAAACCCTATTAACCATATATTTTATCGAGTAATCAAATGAATAATACTAAAGTCTGGTCTCTTGGCGATGCGGTTATTGATTTATTGCCATTTGGCGAAATGAATTATCAAGCTTGTGCAGGGGGTGCACCTGCAAATGTTGCTATTGGCGTGGCTAAGTTAGGTCTTCCTTCGGCGTTTATCGGCCGTGTCGGTAATGATCCGTTTGGTCACTTTATGGAAAAAACATTCAAAGAATATCATGTTGACTGCCAAAGCCTTGAAAAAGATGATCTTCATCGAACCAGTACTGTCGTTGTCGATTTAGGTAAAAACGGCGAACGCAGCTTTACTTTTTTAGTCTCGCCGTCAGCCGATCAATTCCTTTCAAAACAAGCAATACCCCATTTTAATCAAGACATTTTACATTTTTGTTCTTTGGCATTAGTTGGACAAACTTGTCGACAAACACTTAAAACCGCTATTGAAGATCTGACCGCTAAACAGGGGTTAATTAGTTTTGACATTAATTTACGGGAGCAAATGTGGAAAGATAAAGACGAAATGCGCACCATTATTACGCAGTTTTGTCACGATACAGATATTCTTAAACTGTCTGATGAAGAGCTGTTTTGGTTGACAGAAAGTCAAGATTGGCATGAAGCATTAAATAAACTTCAGCAGCACTATAATGCTCCACTAAAATTGGTGACCAAAGGTCGAGATGGCAGTATTGTCGTATGGCAAGGTAAAACATTTTCGTTTGATTCCTACCATGTGAATAGTGTTGACACAACCGGAGCTGGCGATGCTTTTGTCGCAGGTTTGTTAAGTAGCATAGCGTCATCAGGAATGCCAGAAGATAAACTCATGCTAGAAAGCATGATGACCATTGCCAGTGCCTGTGGTGCTTTAGCCACAACTCAAAAAGGAGCTTTAACGGCACTTCCGGACAGCGCATTTTTACAATCATTTATTAGCGATAATCCCGCATTAACCGCTAAACAAATGGCGTAATGCAATGACTGAAAAAGAAAAAATGTTAGCTGGGTTATTGTATGATCCTGGTATCCATTTACTGGCTAACGATCGGCTTTACGCTCAAGATCTCTGCTTTCAACTCAATCAATTATCTCCTCTTGCCGAAAAACAGCGATATAAGCTGTTTCAAACGCTACTGGGAAAAACAGGAGAGCAGTTTACGATAATGCCGGGATTCCAATGTGATTACGGTTATAATATTGAAATTGGTGAAAACTTTTTCGCCAATTTTAATTGCATCATGCTTGATGCGGCTAAAATTACATTTGGTGATAATGTGCTTGTTGCACCTAATTGCGGCTTTTACACTTCAGGGCATCCACTGGATAGCCAAACACGATGCCGTGGTCTTGAGTTTGCAAAACCAATTACTATTGGTCACAACGTTTGGATTGGCGGTAATGTAATTATACTGCCAAATGTAACTATCGGTGATAATACCGTTATCGCAGCCGGAAGCATTGTTGATCGTGATATCCCTTCAAATGTGGTCGCCATGGGCGCACCCTGTCGAGAGTATAAAACGCTTTAATTCACCTTAACTGACTGTGCTCTAGCCCATATATCGATAGCCACAACGTCCTCAATAGTGGTTGGTTCAGGTAAAACAAGTTTATCTAATGTTGCCGATACGTGTTTGGCAATATCCATAAAACCAATTTTATTTTGCAAAAATGCTTCAACCGCCACTTCGTTGGCCGCATTAAGGGTCGTGGTTGCAGCTTGCCCTCGACAAGAAGCCTCAATGGCTAATTTTAAGCAAGGATAACGATTAAAATCAGGTGTATTAAACGTCAGTGATGACATTTGAGTAAAATCTAAATCAGGCACACCAGATGTGATACGTAATGGATAAGACATAGAATAAGCGATCGGTGTCCGCATATCAGGTACACCTAATTGAGCAATAACACTGCCATCTTGATAACGAACCATTGAATGAATAATTGATTGTGGATGGACAATGATTTCCATTTGCTCAGCACTGGCATTAAATAACCAACGTGCTTCAATATATTCTAAACCTTTATTCATCATCGTAGCGGAATCAACGGAAATCTTTTTTCCCATTGACCAATTAGGATGAGCAATCGCTTGTGCAGGTGACACCGAAGATAATTGATTGACTGCCCAATCTCGAAAAGGCCCCCCAGAGCCGGTTAACACGATTTTGGTCACACCATGATCAACCAAATTAGCAAACCCGAGATCATGCTGAATGGCGGTAGGCAGACTTTGAAAAATCGCATTATGTTCACTATCGACCGGTAACAGTTCAGCGCCATATCGCTTTACGGCTTGCATAAACAGATGTCCACAAGTAACCAAAGACTCTTTGTTAGCCAGTAAAATACGTTTTCCTTTTTCAATTGCAGCAAGCGTCGGTTTTAATCCTGCTGCGCCCACAATGGCAGCCATGACTTGGTGAACTTCGGGCAACTGTGCTAAATCACAAATAGCTTGTTCACCACTTAATACTTCAATATCCAATTTTAGATCAACAAGATTTGCTTTAAGCTGTTGTGCAGCTTGTTCACTTGCCATTGCCACATAGTGGGGTTTAAATTCTTGGCATTGTTCAGTCATTTTTTTTACATTACTGCCACCCACTAGCACATAAGCGTTAAATAATGTTGGATTTTGCCGAACGACCGCCAAAGTGCTACAGCCTATTGATCCTGTTGAACCTAAAATTGCGATGTTTTTCATAATTAATAAATTAAACCAATGTTATTTTCTTTAAAATATGAAACATATTCTAAATCAGGTACTTTGTCTGTCATTACCAAATTAAATTCATCAAGGTTACAAATAAAAGCTGGCTTAACTTGGTTAAACTTAGTGTGATCGACAATTAATATATTTTGATTAGATTTTTTCATGGCTTTATGCTTCATATTTAACTCATCAAAATGGTAACAAGTGGTACCTTGAGTTAAATCGATACCCGCTGCCGAAATAAAGGCTTTATTTGGGCAAACAACATCGAGCTGATTATCTGAACAAATACTGGTGAAAATTGCATTATTAAGTTGATAATGCCCACCACATAAAATGATTTTACACTTTGGCTTTTTTTGTAATGCCAGAAAGGAATTGAGCGAGTAGCAGATGGCAGTGAAAGAAATATCATCACTAATTTCATCAATGATAAATTGCATAGTCGTACCACAATCAAAAAAAATTGTATCGTTTTCATCAACAAATTGACTAACCAACTTACCAATATAACGTTTTTCAATTACTTGCTTATCTTGCTGATCAGACACAAAATATTGCGATATGGTATGACGTGCCTGATTAACCACATAACCGCCTAAAACAGCCAAACATGAGGAGTGATTATTAAGATCACGACGAATTGTCATTTCAGAAACACCAAGCATTTGTGCTGCTTGTTTTAAATGAATTTTATCGATTATTTTTAAATGTTCAATAAGTGCATTGACTCTTTTTTTGGGTTGTGTTTCCATTGCTATTCCATCTATAGCCATAAGCTACTGTATCAGTAGCTTATGAAGGATGAATTAATAACCGCTAGAGGAAGTTTTATCGCCTGATACAATCGCAATACCCGCGCTAGCGCCTAATCGATTTGCACCAGCATAAACCATTTTTTCAGCCGTTTGACGATCTCTAATGCCACCTGATGCTTTAACACCCATTTTATCACCGACTGTTTCACGCATCAATTTTACATCTTCAACCGTCGCACCAGATACACTAAAACCAGTCGATGTTTTTACAAAAGCAACACCAATTTCCTTGCAAATAGCACAAACTTTCACAATTTCTTCTTTAGTTAACAAGCAAGTTTCTAAAATGACTTTTAACGGAACTGCACCGCATGCTTTAAAAACAGCTTCAATATCCTTTTTCACTGCTTCCCAATCATTGCTTTTTAGCCAACCGACATTGATAACCATATCGATTTCTTCAGCACCTGATTTGACAGCCATTTCGGTTTCAAATGCTTTAGCCGATGTTAACATCGCACCAAGCGGAAAACCCACAACCGAACAAACCTTTACATCACTACCTTTTAATAAGCTAGCGACTAAAGGAACATAACCTGAATTAACACATACAGAATAAAAATGGTACTGCTTAGCTTCTTCGCATAATTTACGTATTTGATCTTCAGTCGCATTCATTGCGAGTAAAGTATGATCAATATACTTTGCATAACCCATAAAATGTCCTTTAATTATTGTTAATGATATCTAGTAAATATTGTTAGTAATGTTAGGATAATAACATTATATGACTATAGATGTTATTATCCTAACATTATATACTTAAATTATGATAATTAAAAACAAAACTCTGTGCTAACTACAGACAATTTAAACAGAAAAATTATTTAATAAAGACCCAGCTTTAATGAACCGTGATTTCTCCATATCAATATTGACAGGTCTTTTTCAAATGCATTCCAATATTTTGTTAGCAATTAAAATACAGTGGTTAACACTTCAGTAGTTTCCAACAGGTTAATAATCTTAAAGTAAAGTTCATCAGCATTAATTACTTTGTTTTCAAACTGACCAGAAAAATAATTAACAAATTGCTCATAATACAAATCTGAATATTGCCCGATTGCTGTCAAATACAATTAATTCAATTTTATTGCCTAAAAAATTTAACAGGCGTAGTAACACTAATTTTTAACAAGTTGATAGGATAGGTAAGAAATTGGGTAAGTAATGCGCACTCTAACAATACCCATTGATTTAGAATATTTAAGCATTATTCACTAAATGCAAATCAAAACTTTAAAAGCTAATGATATAAATAAAATAAAAAAAAGCCTAGTTAAATCAACTAAGCTTTTCAAACAAAGAATTAAAATTCCATTAACTCTTTTTCTTTGTCAACAAGTACAGCATCTAATTTTTTAATAGCTGCGTCAGTTGCTTTTTGAATAAAATCTTGTGATTTACGTTCATCATCTTCTGATATTTGTTTATCTTTTAATAATGCTTTGACTTGATCATTCGCATCACGACGAATATTACGAATTGACACACGACCTTGTTCTGCTTCGTTACGAACAATTTTCGTTAAATCACGACGACGTTCTTCTGTTAGTGGTGGCAATGGTACTCGAATAACCGTACCTGCCGACGCTGGATTGAGCCCTAAATCAGAAGATAAAATTGCTTTTTCAATCATTGGTGTTAATGATTTATCAAATACGGTGATAGCCAATGTTCTTGCATCTTCAGCCACCACATTTGCTAATTGACGAAGCGGCGTTGGGCTACCATAGTATTCAACCATAATACCGTCTAATAAGTTTGGCGATGCCCGTCCTGTTCTAATCTTAGAAATATGAGTTTGAAACGCATCTATACTTTTTTCCATGCGCACTTGCGCTTCTTTTTGAATCTCATTTAGCATAATAAAAACCTTATATTGAATAAATAAGACTAACAGCTTACTGTTGCCTGATTATTAATTAATGTCCCTTCGGGTTCACCTAAAATCACTCGACGTAATGCACCTGGTTTATTCATGTTAAAGACACAAATCGGCAGGTTATGATCACGTGCTAACGTAAACGCAGCTAAATCCATTACTTTTAATTCATCATCAAGCACTTTTTCATAATTTAATGTTTTATAAAGTGTTGCATTTGGATCTTTAACAGGATCAGCCGAATAAACACCATCAACTTTTGTTGCTTTTAACACCACATCTGCTTCAATTTCGATACCACGTAAACACGCTGCTGAGTCAGTTGTAAAAAAAGGATTACCTGTTCCTGCTGAAAGAATAACCACTTTACCATGACGAAGCAAGCTAATTGCTTCTGTCCAGCGGTAATCGTCACATACTCCATTAAGTGGAATAGCTGACATTAAACGCGCATTAACCTCAATTCGATGCAACGCATCACGCATTGCAAGACCATTCATTACCGTTGCTAGCATCCCCATATGATCACCAACAACACGATTCATACCGGCTTTTGCAAGACCAGCGCCACGAAATAGATTACCGCCCCCAATAACAACAGCAACTTGAACATTCATTTCAATAAGTTCTTTAATTTCTTGCGCCATGCGGTCAAGAACGGTGGGATCAATACCAAAACCTTCATCGCCTTGTAGTGCTTCACCACTGAGTTTAAGAAGAATACGTTTATAGAAAGGGGTTACCATATGAAGTCTCACTATTTCGTTATTTAATTACCTGACAAGCTAAAAATGGCTAGCTAGCAATAATTTAAAAAAATTTGTAGATAAACAAAACCGCCTTGACGGCGGTTTTTTACGAAACAATTAAGATTGTTTCGACATCGCAGCAACTTCGGCTGCAAAATCAACTTCCACTTTTTCAATGCCTTCACCCACTTCAAAACGGATGAAAGAAGCAACAGTCGCTTTTTTCTCAGCCAGTAAATCACCAACAGTCTTACTTGGATCCATAACAAATGGTTGACCAGTAAGTGAAACTTCACCAGTAAATTTACGCATACGGCCTTCAACCATTTTTTCAGCGATTTCACGTGGTTTACCTGATTGCATTGCAATTTCGATTTGAATATTGCGCTCATGTTCAACAACATCAGCTGGAACATCGCTTGGGCTAACATATTCTGGTTTGCTTGCAGCAATGTGCATTGCAATATGTTTAACTAATTCTTCATCACAACCACTGTTTGCAGCAACTAATACACCGATACGTGCACCATGTTGGTAACTACCAACTACATCACCTGAAATTTGTTGAATACGACGAATACCGATGTTTTCACCGATTTTTGCAACTAGTGCTGTACGTTCTTCTTCAAATTTTGCTTGTAACGCAGCAAGATCAGTAATGCTTTCGTTCAATGCTGCAGTAGCAACTTTTTCGCTAAACTCTAAGAAACCTGCATCTTTAGCAACAAAGTCTGTTTCGCAGTTGATTTCTAAAATTACACCCGATTTTTTATCCGCAGAAATCTTAGAAATAATTACACCTTCAGCCGCTACACGACCTGCTTTTTTAGCCGCTTTTGCTTGACCTGATTTACGCATATTGTCGATAGCAACTTCGATATCACCATTTGCTTCAACTAATGCTTTTTTACATTCCATCATACCTGCGCCAGTTCTTTCACGCAGTTCTTTTACCATAGAAGCGGTAACTTCAGCCATTTTTAAATCCTCTATTTAACCATTGTGATGATTTTCATTAGAATGGGTCGATTATTTATATTATCGACCCTGAAAATATTTGAGTTTATTACTCTGCTGCTGGAGCTTCTTCAACAAAGCTTTCTTCAGATACTGGAGATTGATTTTGTTCACGACCAGCACGAACGGCTTCCGCAACTGCATTTGCATATAATTGAATTGCACGAATTGCGTCATCATTACCTGGAACGATGTAATCAATACCATCTGGATCTGAGTTGGTATCAACAACAGCAACGACTGGAATACCTAAATTGTTAGCTTCTTTGATAGCGATATGTTCATGGTCTGCGCCAATAACAAAAATCACATCGGGTAAGCCACCCATATTTTTAATTCCACCCAAGCTATTTTCTAATTTAGCCATTTCACGAGCACGCATTAGTGCTTCTTTTTTGGTTAATTTGTCAAATGTACCATCACTAGCTTGTGTTTCTAAATCTTTAAGACGTTTGATTGATTGACGTACTGTTTTCCAGTTAGTCAACATACCACCTAACCAACGGTGATTAACATAGTATTGTCCACAGCTTTCAGCGGCTTGTTTAATCGCTTCGCTTGCTGCTCGTTTTGTACCAACAAATAAAATTTTACCTTTACGTGCAGCCACTTTGTTTAATTCAGCTAATGCTTCGTTAAACATTGGTACTGTTTTTTCAAGGTTGATAATGTGAACTTTGTTACGCGCACCAAAAATAAATGGTTTCATTTTTGGGTTCCAATAACGGGTTTGGTGTCCAAAGTGTACACCTGCTTGTAACATATCGCGCATTGATACTGTAGTCATGATTTCCTCATTTTGACGTTGGGGTTATGCCTCCACATATCCGCTTTAACCGACCTTATTGCATAAAACAAAAGGCACCCCGGAAAAGAGTAATGATATGTGTGTGTTATAACGTTAATTAAAGTTTAAAATTTGTACTTACTTTCACAACGATTTTTTTGAAAAATGAATGTGAAAAGTAGCGCGCGTTTTATACCATATTTAGATAAATATTGCTAGTTTTATTTATATCGATGTGATTTTTATTGGCAAAAAAAGATTTACAGTCATAATAAATGAGGATTAAGTTATCGATTAACGCCTTAAATATAATTTTTAAATACCATCAATTTCATTTCATAATATCATGCATAATCCACATTTTTTATTACGCTATTTTTATTAAAAAATGATTTTATTGAATCATTTTTTTATTTTAAATTGGCTCAATTCGACCCGTACCGGCAAATCACTCAACTCAACATTAATCATGTTTTACTCTGTCTATTCACCTTGATAGTCTTCTTTAAATACTTCGGATGTTTCTGAAATAAGCTCTATATCACAATGCAATTTTAATTGCAGATTTTTTAACAATCCCCATAATGCTTGATTACGTGCATTACTCCGTAGTGCCAATTCCGCTTCGGATGGATTATCACCGTCAAAACGCGAAACACCTTCTCTAATGGAGATTTTTTTTAAATGCGTCAGCCGACTAAGCTTTTCTAATAAAACAATTGGGTATTTACATTGACGTAAACGCAAATCCACTATTTTATCGTTCGGTAACAGATCTAATAAATAACTAAAATCATGTTGATTCACATTCATCATTAGTTCACCTTGAGTATCGACATAATAAAACATAATACCCGAACTGGCATTTAACTTAATTTCACCATGATATTTAGCCTGTATTGCTAACAACAACGTGATAAGTGCATGGTTACGTGTATCACGCTCCTTTTGTTTAATCAATCGCTCATCTTCTGGCAAGATTTCTAAGCTATAATCACTAATACCATGTTCGTCAAAAAATAACCAGGTTAACTGCGGCAGATCCATCGATTTTGTTAACAAGGCTAATGACAAATGTTCTGTTACTATTTCTAATCGTTTAACGGGCTGAAAATCAGTGTGCGCAGCAAAATATTCAAAGTTTTCATCACTAAAAATGTTAAGACTTACTTTTTCCGCCAAAGGGTAATAAGCCAGTAATCCCGATAAACTATTAGCCGGTAACGGAAGATCATCATACTGAACCAGTTTTTCTAAGCTTGCTGTATCTTTGGTATCTAAAACAAAAGAATTGATCTGATTTTGCTCATTTACACTTATACAGAAACTTGATCGGTTGTTAATATCGCCTTTAGTACAATCAACGCTAATTAGCCTTTTATAATCCCACTTAAATACACTTCTAGACTCTTCGTAATTAGCCTGATATTCGCGCACTAATCCTGAGCCATCGACATACCAATTAATCCATTCAACGTCATAACCATCAATCCACAATGACTCGACACACACAAAACCGTCATAGTATTTATAAGTTACCCCGTTTAACAACTCACCTTGATAATAGACAGGATCATCAGATTCATAATATTCATCATTTTCTATCACCGCAAAATCGATTTTTACCCCACTGCTGTGCTGATAAAACCCAAAGTCTTGTTCCCCCGTAATTTTGCCTTCGGTCATTTGGTACACTTTATGCAATTTTTGTTCTCGATGGTCATAAGCCAGTCCACTAAATAACACATCATTTAAAAAATAAAAGCCTTGAATAACCTGTAAATGGCTCAATTCGACCCGTACCGGTAAATCACTCAACTCAACATTAATCATGTTTTACTCTGTCTATTCACCTTGATAGTCTTCTTTAAATACTTCGGATGTTTCTGAAATAAGCTCTATATCACAATGCAATTTTAATTGCAGATTTTTCAACAATCCCCATAATGCTTGATTACGTGCATTACTCCGTAGTGCCAGTTCCGCTTCGGATGGATTATCACCGTCAAAACGCGAAACACCTTCTCTAATGGAGATTTTTTTTAAATGCGTCAGCCGACTAAGCTTTTCTAATAAAACAATTGGGAATTTACATTGACGTAAACGCAAATCCACTATTTTATCGTTCGGTAACAGATCTAATAAATAACTAAAATCATGTTGATTCACATCCATCATTAGTTCACCTAGAGTATCAATATAGCGAAACATAATACCCGAACTGGCATTTAACTGAATTTCACAATGATATTTAGCCTGTATTGCTAACAACAACGTGATAAGTGCATGGTTACGTGTATCACGCTCCTTTTGTTTAATCAATCGCTCATCTTCTGGCAAGTTTTTTAAGTCATAATCGCTAATACCACGTTCATTAAAAAACAGCCAGATTAACTGCGGCAGATCCATCGATTTTGTTAACAGGGCTAACGACAAATTTTTCGTAGCTACTTGTAATCGTTTAACGGGCTGAAAATTAGTGTACGCAGCAAAATATTCAAAGTTCTCATCACTAAAAATACTAAGACTTACTTCTTCCGCCAAAGGGTAATAAGCCAGTAATCCTGATAAACTATTAGCCGGTAACGGAAGATCATCATACTGAACCAGTTTTTCAAAGCTTGCTGTATCCTTGGTATCTAAATAAAAGGAATTAATCTGATTTTGCTCATTTACACTTATAGAGAAATTTGATCGGCTGTTAATATCTTGTTTACGACAATCAACGCTAATTAGCCTTTTATAATCCCACTCAAAATTGCTTCTGTTTTCATCGTAATCTAGCTCAAAGCGGCGCACTAACCCTGAACCATCAACATACCAAGTTATCAATTCTACTTCCCAGCCATCAACCCATAATGATTCGCTTAAAACAAAACCATCACAATATTCATAGGTTACCCCGTTTAACAGTTCTCCTTGATAATAGACTAAATTCCTAAATTCATAATCTACATCATCTTCTATCACCGCAAAATCGATTTTTACCCCACTGCTGTGCTTAAAAAAACCAAACGCTTGTTCCCCCGTGATTTTACCTTCGGTCATTTGGTACACTTTATGCAACTTTTGTTCTCGATGGTCATAAGCCAGCCCACTAAATAACACATCATTTAAAAAATAAAAGCCTTGAATAACCTGTAAATGGCTCAATTCGACCCGTACCGGCAAATCACTCAACTCAACATTAATCATGTTTTACTCTGTCTATTCACCTTGATAGTCTTCTTTAAATACTTCGGATGTTTCTGAAATAAGCTCTATATCACAATGCAATTTTAATTGCAGATTTTTCAACAATCCCCATAATGCTTGATTACGTGCATTACTCCGTTGTGCCAATTCCGCTTCGGATGGATTATCACCGTCAAAACGCGAAACACCTTCTTCAAGGCATAATCTTTTTAAATGCGTCAGCCGACTAAGCTTTTCTAATAAAACAATCGGAAATTTTCGTTGACGCAAATGCAAATCCACTATTTTATCGTTCGGTAACAGATCTAATAAATAACTAAAATCATGTTGATTCACGTCCATCATTAATTCACCCTGAGTATCGACATAATAAAACATAATACCCGAACTGGCATTTAACTGAATTTCACCATGATATTTAGCCTGTATTGCTAACAATAACGTGATAAGTGCATGGTTACGCACATCACACTCCTTTTGTTTAATCAATCGCTCATCTTCTGGCAATTCTTTTAGCCGATATTTACTGTAACCACTTTCATCAAAAAATAACCAGGTTAACTGTGGCAAGTCCATATATTTTGTTAACAGGGCTAACGACAAATTTTGCGTTGCTATTTGTAATCGTTTAACGGGCTGAAAATTAGTGTGCGCAGCAAAATATTCAAAGTTTTCATCACTAAAAATACTAAGACTTACTTCTTCCGCCAAAGGGTAATAAGCCAGTAATCCTGATAAACTATTAGCCGGTAACGGAAGATCATTATACTGAACCAGTTTTTCTAAGCTTGCTGTATCTTTGGTATCTAAAACAAAAGAATTAATCTGATTTTGCTCATTTACACTTATAGTGAAACTTGATCGGCTGTTAATATCGCCTTTAGTACAATCAACGCTAATTAGCCTTTTATAATCCCACTTAAAATTGCTTCTGTTTTCATCGTAATCTAGCTCAAAGCGGCGCACTAACCCTGAACCATCAACATACCAAGTTATCAATTCTACTTCCCAGCCATCAACCCATAATGATTCGCTTAAAACAAAACCATCACAATATTCATAGGTTACCCCGTTTAACAGTTCTCCTTGATAATAGACTAAATTCCTAAATTCATAATCTACATCATCTTCTATCACCGCAAAATCGATTTTTACCCCACTGCTGTGCTTAAAAAAACCAAACGCTTGTTCCCCCGTAATTTTACCTTCGGTCATTTGGTACACTTTATGCAACTTTTGTTCTCGATGGTCATATGCCAGTCCACTAAATAACACATCATTTAAAAAATAAAAGCCTTGAATAACCTGTAAATGGCTCAATTCGACCCGTACCGGCAAATCAAACGGTTTAATATCGGTTCTGTTACTCATGGTTACTCTCCTTTTCGCTTCGTTACCACGTTAATAAGTGGATCTAATATACCACTACAATTACGACAGGCTACAAATGGTTGTCCAAATTGTCCTTTATCTTTTGGGTCTTTGACATAGACAGTGTAAACGTCAATATCCTTGAAATAATGTTCTGGATCTATTTTTTTCGCGCGCAGTTGTTTAAACACATCATCTACCGCCAATATTTCAGCATGCGCACCAGGCATTCCATCAAAATTTGACAAATTATCTTTATGTTTTATAAGATATTGTTCAATCAATTTTTCCGTCGCTTCATCCATCTTTTTATCTGGATAATACGGTTTTAAAGTCGCAATATACCCTTTGATATCAACTACCTTAATTGGCGCCGATTGACCCGTAAATTCGCCTTGTACAACAACCTTTGCTTTTAGCGCATCCTTTAACGTAAAAGGTAAATTATTAAATTCCTTAGCACTTTCAAAGTCCATGCCATGAATAGTACAAGTTGCCTTTGAAATAGCAACTTTTTTCTTCCAACCATTATCGTTCTTCGCGCGTTCCCTAATATCTGCCTGAAAACTTTGTAGATTACTACGTTTATCTTCATATATACGGGTATTAACGACCGTTTTACTGACCCTTTGATCACCATTTCTGGCTAAGATTTGTATTTTGCCTTCTGGGTTTGAATTTAATAATGCGACTCTTGTTGCCTGGAAGGGATCAGTTAAATTAATATGCTTATTAAGTTCATTAGATAAGAAAAATTCACTGTTAATTGTGCTATTTAATATCCGAAAATAATTAGCAGGAGGAATGACAGCATTCGGTAGATTGTTGTTAGCAATTGAGATAGTTGTATTATTCGTTAATGGTAATAAATTTTGCTCTTGCAACTGTTTAACAGAGACACGCATTTGCGGCATATCGGCTAATTCAACTTTTGGTAGCGCAACTCCTGTTGATTTTTTTTCCATTTCTGTTAGTTGATCTATAATGATGCTATTTGGATCGTTTATAAAGGCATCGATTTCTTCTCGACTTAGTTTTTGAACTAAATTCGAATCTTTCTTTATAAAATCAAAATTTGCTTTAGTGTTTTTTAAATTGAGATAAACTAACGCGCCAGTTAACACCCCTGCTCCAATTAAAGTCATAATTTTTGATAGTTTTTCATCAGGAGGAAGCGATTTATCTTCTATTACTGTGTAAATAGCTGACGCAATATCGGTAGAAATCATAATACCTTGCACACCATTTGTCGTTACTTCACCAATTAACATCGCTTTAATGGCATTCACTTTCATGGTATTCGTACCTACTTGGGATAAAAATTTAAGCGGTCCCCATTTCGCCAAGGCTAGCCCCGCACCAGTGCCTAACATATTGCCAACAATATTTAATGCATCAAAACCATCATCTTTCCAATTACTAAAACCTTTATTATAACGTTGCGTTATATTGATAGCTGATGAGCTAATACCTGCAGTAGCCGATAATATTATTGACCCATAAGTCCAAAATGCTGCTGTTGCTATTTGCCCCGAAGGTACAAACAATGTTATTGCGCCGGCAACAATTAATGCACCAAATGCAAGATAAGTGAGGGCTGTTGAAATACTGTCAAGCCAAGTTTTGCCGTCAGTTGAAAATTGATATTCTTCAGTAAAATTATGATCTTCTATAGTCCAAACAAGTAACCCTTCACCATCATATTTAGGGATTTCAAGTGTTGGATGACTAACACTTAAATATCGACATTTTAATATGCCCTCTGGATAACGATTATCACTTTCCCATTCATCTAAGGCATCTAGCAGAGCAGCTTGTTCTGTATCTCCCTTACCTTCAAATACACCACACCACCCTTGTTGTAGGGGATTAGTCCAATCTAATAAATAAACTGTTTTTTCATGATAAAAATAACATACTTGTAGTAGGATTGAGTTGGTATCAGGATATTCATACGAATAGTGTCTGGCACTCATCATTTTGAAATGATTTCTGTGACTTAATGGTATTTTTTCTAACAAATTTTCTAATTTATCGCAAAATTGTTTCCTATTTTCTTTGCGTTCATTATATTTTTCTTGTTGTTCTTCATCCAATTCACTGTATTTTTCTAAAGTCTCAATTATATTATTTTGTTTTTTAATGTTGTGGATAAATTCAAATGGGTTTTCTGTTTCTTCAAATGTCGCTGGGTCATAGCTCAAGCAATCACCTTGACTCACCACATGTTGTACATAATGATAAATTTTGGCTTCACCACCCAACGATTCCCTGACGTAACACATTACAGTATGTACACCAACCAGATTCCATTTTGCATTAAGCCATTCGGGACCACCACGTGGTCCAAAAAAATTACTCTGTTTACTTTTTTCTCTATTTGTATGATTAATACATACCCAACGAATAGATAAGTCTTTTATATCTTTAGCATTGGGGTTGACTTTTTTTAAATAAAAGGACATTGTCCTATTAGGTGTTACATACCTTAAAGAAGGGCTAGCAACAATGATATAATCCTCTACAGTATCCATTGTTTTAAATCCTAATTGTTTTTATTGATTGAATTAGCTTTAGCTAACAGAAAATTAATGAGATCTTTGTGGTTATTGTAAGGACCAATTGATTTTTCTATATTTTTAACCAGATCTTGATGATAGATTTGTTTATAAACTTCAATTGTTTTTGCAACAATTTCTTCCGCAAAACACAAATAATCAATCATTTTTTCTGCGTTTCCGGCTTCTATTGCATTATGTAATCGCTGTGCATTTGCTTTAGCTAAAATATCGTCTTGATCTGGATAGGCATAAGCATATTCCATTCCTTGTGGCACATTTTTTAATACAACTTTTCCTTCACGGTCTAATCTTCCTTGCCTTAATTCGCCATTTTTAAACCGTACAACATACTTGGTCATTGGGATTCGATAGCCATCTTCAGTTTCTAAGATCAACGTTAAACCTTCTTGCATGTCTTGTTCTGTAAATAATGCAGGTACATTTATTGGTTCGTAATTTAATGTTTTTGGTCCCATTTTTTGCATCGCATTACATTTCATGTACACATTATCCGGTGTGCCCAGTACAATGCCTTTTTCGCTAATTTCAATGTATGAACCGCCACACATTAAGGCGATTGTTTTGTCTGCGCTTAATGTCATTTTGCTGTCTACACTGTCAATGTGGACATCTTGTTTAGCCGCCATATTCAGGTTGGCATTTTGGGCTTGTGTTTCAATATCCCCCTGGTTGGCAAAGACCTTCATCCCCGATTTATGAGCAAATAACCCTATCGCATCGCCCGATGTTAGTGTGATGTTTTTTAATGCCGTGATATCAGTCTGCTTTTCAGCGGTGACACTTACGCTGTTACCGGTTGATAACTGGATGTTTTCAGGACTGGTTAACGCAATACCTTGCTGAGCGTAAGCTAATATGCC